>DASUAN010000203.1:0-6437 GCA_035763765.1 Candidatus Deferrimicrobiaceae bacterium | reverse complement strand
GGTCTCTTTCGACAGGGCCTGCTTCTCCATCTCGAGCTGGATGATCTTCCGCTCCACCTCGTCGATCTCGGTGGGGACGGAGTCGATCTCGATCTTGAGTTTCGACGCGGCCTCGTCCACCAGGTCGATCGCCTTGTCGGGCAGGAACCGGTCGGATATGGACCGGTTCGAGAGGGTGGCCGCGGCGATCAGGGCCGAATCCTTGATCCGGACGCCGTGGTGCACCTCGTATCTCCCTTTGAGCCCCCGCAGGATCGCAATCGTATCCTCGACCGACGGCTCGGTCACGAGAACGGGCTGGAAGCGCCTCTCCAGGGCCGCGTCCTTCTCCACATACTTCCGGTACTCGTCCAGCGTCGTCGCCCCGACGCAGCGCAGCTCCCCCCGGGCGAGGGCGGGCTTGAGCATGTTGGAGGCGTCCAGCGCCCCCTCCGCCTTTCCGGCCCCCACGAGGGTGTGCAGCTCGTCGATGAAGAGGACCACCCGTCCCTCCGCCGCGGCGATCTCCTTGAGGACGGCCTTGAGCCGATCCTCGAACTCTCCGCGGTACTTCGCGCCGGCGATCAGCGCCCCCATGTCCAGGGCGAGAACCCGCTTGTCCCGGAGCCCTTGCGGGACGTCGCCCGAGATAACCCGCTGCGCCAGCCCTTCGGCGATCGCCGTCTTCCCCACGCCCGGATCTCCGATCAGGACGGGATTGTTCTTCGTGCGGCGGGAGAGGACCTGGATCACCCTGCGGATCTCGTCGTCCCTGCCGATCACGGGATCGAGCTTCTCCCGTCGGGCCAGGTCGGTCAGATCCCGGCAGTACTTGTCGAGCGCCTGGTACTTCGCCTCCGGGTGTTCATCCGTGATCCGCTGCGTCCCCCGGATCGAGGTAAGCGCCGTCAGGAGCTCTTCCCGCGTCACCCCGTGCCGGCGCAGGAGATCGGCGACCGCTCCCGGCTCGGACGCCATGGCGAGGAGGAAATGCTCGGCGGAGAGGTACTCGTCCCGGAAGGCGTCCGCCTCGGAAAGCGCCCGGTTGAAGAGAGGTTCCATCCGCGGGGAGAGGCCGCGGCTCACGGCTCCCGACACCCGGGGGAAGGAACCGAGGAGGGAGTCCGCCTCGGACCGGAGGCGCGGCGCCGGAACCCCCGCCCGGGCGAAGAGTTCGCCCGCGACGCCCCCCTCCTGCCGCAGGAAGGCGACGAAGAGGTGTTCCGGCTCCACCTGCGCGTGCCCCGCCTCCGAGGAAAGGCGCACGGCGTCCTGCAGCGCCTCCTGGGATTTCACCGTGAGTTTGTCGAGCGAGATCATCGGAGATCCTTGCGGAGCTACCGGTTCTTCACCGCGAGAAAGATTCGCCCCTCCCCTCGCTCCACCAGGAACAGGATCGTTTTCTCTTCCTTCATTTTCTTGATCAGGGCTTCGAATTCCTTCGAGTCGTTGACGGTCGCCCGGTTGATCGCGCGGATGACGTCCCCCTCCCGGAAGCCGGCGTCGTCGGCCGGGCTGCCGGGCTCGACCGAGGAGACGAGCACCCCCTTCCGGTTCTCGATGTCCAGGTGCCTCGCGATCGCCGGCGTGATGTCCTGGACCGTAAGACCCAGCCCCTTCGTGAGGTCCGGTCCCGCCGCACGCCTCTGCCCGGCCTCGGGCTCCATCTCCGCGATGGTCACGGGAATCCGTACCTCCTTGCCTTCCCGGACCACGACCACGTCCACCTTTTTGCCCGGTTTCGTCGAAGCGACGATCTGGGGAAGTTCGTGCTCGTCGGACACTTCCTTCCCGTCAAAGGAGGTGATCACGTCCCCCGACCGGATCCCCGACTTCTCCGCCGGGCCGTCCTTCGTGACGTCCGCCACGAGGGCCCCCTTCTTCCCGGGGACGTTCAGCGTTTCGGCCATGTCCGGGGTCAGCCGCTGGATGTAGACCCCCAGCCATCCGCGGGTGACCTTCCCCTTTTCCCTGAGCTGTCCCAAGACCGACTTGGCCAGGTGGACGGGGGTGGCGAAGCCGATCCCCTGCCCCCCCTGGATGATCGCCGTGTTGATCCCCACCACCTCGCCCTTCAGATTGAAGAGGGGGCCGCCGGAGTTCCCCGGGTTGATGGAGGCGTCGGTCTGGATGAAGTCGTCGTACGGGCCGGAACCGATCACCCTTCCCTTGGCGCTCACGATCCCCGTCGTCACCGTGTGGCCGAGGCCGAAGGGGTTCCCGATGGCCACGACCCATTCCCCGATCTCCAGCCCTTCGGAATCCCCGAGCCTAACATACGGGAGCTTCTTCCCGGCCTTGATCTTGATGAGCGCGATGTCGGTCTTGGGGTCGGTGCCGATCACCTCCGCCCGCAACTCCTCCTTGTCCAGGAGCGTCACCGTGATCTCGTCGGCCTTTTCGACCACATGGTTGTTGGTGAGAATGAACCCGTCCTCGGAGACGAGGAATCCGGAGCCCAGGCTCCTTCGCTTCTGTTCCCGGGGCATGTTCCCGAAGAAGTTGTTGAAGAAATCCTCGAACGGGTCGTGACCGTAGGGAGAACGCATGCGCGGCCTGCTGAAACGGACCACCTGCGTCGTGCTGATGTTCACGACCGCCGGCGACACTTCCTTCGCCAGGGCGGGGATCCCCTCGACGGGTACGACCTTCCCGGAGGGAAGCACCCCCACTTCTCCCCCCTTCTCCTTGCCCTTCTCCCCCCAGAACGCGCTGGTCAGAGGAGAAAGGTCCAGTCCCGCCGACAGGATCACTCCCGCGGCCACCGCCGCGATCAAGAGAACGACTACCTTGCCTTTTCCGATCACGTTTTCTTCCCTCCCGGGCCCTGTCCTTCGCTCGGAGCGGAAACCCCCGCCTTGACGGCCGCCACGTACACCATCCGGAGGTGGTAGAGCCCCTCCGCGAGGATGCCCGACTCCTCCTCGGTCAGGTTCCCCTTCGTCTTCTCCTTGAGAACGTCGAGGAGGTCGATCGAGTCCTTGGCCGCCGGAAGATTCACCGGAGACCGCCTTCCGTCGCCGGTCTGGACCATCCCCAGGTTGACCATCGCACCCATCTGGATCGACATCACCAGATCGAGGAACGACGGCCCTCCCAAGGAGGATTCTCCGCCCTCAGGGCTTTTCTTCCCTTGGACACGTCCGGGATCGATGCGGTTCCCGGCATCGCCGGAAGGCGTCGGGGAGGAGGCCGGTTCGTCCGTCCTGCTTTCCTCTTTCTCCCTCCCCCGCTTGTCGACGACCCGGAAACCCTTCTTCTCGTGCTCGGACATCTAGATGCGCACCCCCTCCGGAATGACGACCACCTCCCCGCCTTCCGCCTCCACGAAGAAGCGATCGGACTCCTTCCACCTGAGCGTGATCGGCATCTTGACCTTCTCGTCGATGTGCCTCTTGAGGAACCGTGCCCCGTACTTGACGCTGAATCCCGTCCGGGACAGGGCCTCGAGGGAGGCGTCGGAGAAAAGCAGTTTCTTGCCCGAGACCGCCATCGTCCTCCGGATCGATTCGAGGTAGATCGAGGCGATCCGTTTCACCTCGTCGAAGGAGAGCGGGGAGAAGACGATGACGTCGTCGAGGCGGTTGATGAACTCGGGGGTGAACCGGTTCTCGACCGCCTTGAGGACGCTCTTCCGGACCGGCTCGAAATCCTCCGTGCCGGTCGCGAACCCGAGGGGGCGGGTCAGCTTCGAGAGCTCTTCCGCGCCCAGATTGCTCGTCATGATGATGATCGCGTCGGAGAAGTAGACCTTTTTCCCCCGTCCGTCGGTCAGCCACCCCTCGTCGAAGACCTGCAGGAAGAGGTTGTGCACATAGGAGTCCGCCTTCTCGATCTCGTCGAGGAGGACGACGGTATAGGGGTTGTCCCTCACTTGGTTGGTCAGGATCCCGCCCCTCTCGGAACCGACGATTCCGCGCGGCATCCCGATGAGCTTGTCCACGGCAAGGGCCCCGTCCCGGTACTCGGACATGTCCACCCGGACCATGTGCCGCTCGTCCCCGAAGAGGTACTCGGCCAAGGCCTTCGCCATCTCCGTCTTCCCGACGCCGGTGGGGCCGAGGAAAAGCAGGACGCCGTCCGGCCGGTAGACGTTCTCCTTGAGAGGCCCCTTGTTCAGCCGCAGGGCCTTCGCGACGGCCCGGATCGCCTCGTGCTGTCCGACCAGGCGCCGCGAAATCCTCTCCTCCAGGTCCCGGAACCGCTCGAGAACGTCGCGCCGCACGATGTCCGCGGGGGTCTTCGTCTCCTCCGCGATCACCCCGAGGACGTCTGCGCTCTTCACGGTCTTCTCCTCGTCCCGGTTGATCTCCACCCGGACGCACGCCGTGTCGATCCAGTTGATGATCTTGTCGGGGAGCCGCAGCGACCGCGCGTACCGGTCGGACATGGAGAGAGCGAACTCGATCGCCTCTTCCGTGACCTCCACGCCGTAATTGGTTTCCAGCCGGGGCTTCAGGCCGAAGAGGATGTCCCGCGTCTCGTCCACCGTGGGCTCCTCGATCTTGACGACGCGGAACCGGCGGGCGAGGGCCTCGTCCTCCTGGATGATCTCCTTGAACTCGGTGTAGGTGGTGGCCCCGATGATCTGGACCTCCCCCCGGGCGAGCGTGGACTTGAAGATGTTCGCGGCGTCGCTGGGAACCCCCATCGCGGAGCCGGCCCCGATCAGGGTGTGGGCCTCGTCGATGAACAGGATGAGGTTCTTGCGGTCCCGGACCTCGGCGATCACCTTCTCGATCCGGTCCTCGAACATCCCCCGGAAGACCGTCCCGGCCACCACCGTGTTCATCTGGAGGTTGACGATCTGATGGGCCCGGAGGCGCCGCGGAACCCGGTGCGGCTCGTACTCCAGACGCATCGCGAGGCCTTCGACCACCGCGGTCTTCCCGACGCCGGGATCCCCGACGATCATGACCGAGTTGCTGCGATCCTTGTGACAGAGATATTCGATGATCCGGTCGATCTCCCGGTCCCGTCCCACGATCGGCGGGATCCTTCCCTCCCGCGCAAGAAGGTTCAGGTTCACCCCGAACGTCCTCAGGTTGGCGGGCAGCTCGTACCGCTTGCGGAACTCCTCGACCTTCTCCTCCCGGCTCCGCAGCTGGGTCGAAAACCGGGACAGGGCGACGGCGGGATCCACCCCGTAGTTCTTGAGGATCCGGGCGGGGATCGAATGGACTTCATGGAAGATCCCGAGGAAAAGATCCGCGGCGTCGATCAGGGACCGGCGGTTCCTCTGCGCCGTCTCCCAGGCCACCCGGAAGACCTGCTTCGTGGCCGGAGGCACCTTGAGCCCCACGCCGAGGTACTGGCGCGAGATGTTCAGGTGCTCGTTCACCGAGTAGAGCACCGCCTCGACGGACAGACCCACGGAGGCCATGAGCTCCCGGAAGATGGTCTTCTCCTGCTCGGCGTAGGCGATGAACAGGTGCTCGAGGCCGAGGTAGTAGTGGTGCCGGCGCTGGGACTCCTCGATGGAGGCGTTCAGCATCCGGTGTCCGGACTCGGAAAGCTTCTCCCGGTAGAACGAGATCTCCATCATCGGGTTGCCGGCCCTCCTCTCTCCCCTCCGGACGTCTCGGCCTTCACGCGGCGGTCCGCATCGCGCGCAGTCTCTCGACCCGCTTCTCCACGGGCGGGTGGGTGCTGAACAGCGACATCATCCCCTTCCCGGACAGGGGGCTGAGGATGAACATATGCGCGGTTGCCGCGGAAGCCTCGAGGGGAACGCGACGGGACGCGGACGAGATCTTCTCCAGCGCGCGTGCCAGCGACTCCGGACGTCCGCAGAACCGCGCTCCGCTCGCGTCGGCCTGGTATTCCCTCGACCGGGAGACCGCCATCTGGACGAGCATCGCGCCGATCGGGGCGAGGATCGCCATCACGAGGAGCCCCATCCCCCCGCCGCCTTCCTCCCGGTCCCTCCCGCCGCCGAAGATCGCGGCGAACTGGGCGAATCGGGCCAGCATCATGACGGCCCCGGCAAGCGTGGCGGCGATCGTCCCGATGAGGATGTCCCGGTTTTTCACGTGGGCCATCTCATGGGCAAGGACCCCTTCCAGTTCGTCCGGGGTGAGGATCCTCATGATCCCCTGCGTCACGGCAACCGCGGCGTGCTGGGGGTTTCTTCCCGTGGCGAAGGCGTTGGGGGATTCCGTGGGGATCACATAGACCTTCGGCATCGGAACCGACGCCGCCGTTGCGAGCCGGTGGACCATGGCATGCAGTTCCGGCGCTTCCGCCTCGGAAACCTCCTGCGCGCGGTACATCTTGAGCACGATCTTGTCGGAGAACCAGTAGGCCCCGGCGTTCATGAGCACCGCGAAGCCGAACGCCGTCACCATGCCGCCCTGGCCGCCGACGTAGTTTCCGACCGCGACGAACAGGACGGTGAGAAGGGCCAACAGGAATCCGGTTTTCAGTGAATTGGCCATGCTAGTAATCGCTCTCCTTTC
>DASUAN010000202.1:0-5377 GCA_035763765.1 Candidatus Deferrimicrobiaceae bacterium | reverse complement strand
GGGGGAAGCCGAGCGGCTGGCGCTTCTCATCAAGGGGCAGGCGTGGGTGGTCCGAAAGATCGACGAGATCCCGACCGCGGAGATGACTCCGGCCGAGAAGTCGTTCTTCGACGACATGCACAAGGCACACGTGGTCAACATCGAGGCGTGCCGGAAGTACCTCCCTGCAACGGGATAGCGGCATCCCCGGGGACCCATGGCGAGGCGGGGGGGGTCGGCGAGGCGGCCTGTGGAGCGAGGACGTGTTTTCGTCGAGCGGAACCGGCAGCGAGCGGGCGAAGGTCGCGAGCGTAGCCGAGCGGACCCCTCCGCGAGCCAGGGTCCCCGGGCCCCCGACGCCGTGGTATCCTGACCGGGCGACATCGTCATCGGAGGAACGAGCCATGTACACCGCGCAGTGGAAGGACGTCGAGGGAAAGGCGGTCACCGACCCCGGCGCGAAGGGGGTCACGATCCGCGTCCTGATGGGGGACAACGTCGGGGCGCCCACCTTCACGATGCGCCACTTCGAAGTGGCCCCGGGCGGAAGCACCCCCTTCCACGCCCACCCTTGGGAACACGAGGTCTACGTCCTCTCCGGCGCGGGGAAGGTCCGGCAGAAGGGCGGGGAGAAGGCGGTGGGGCCGGGCTCCTTCGTCTACGTTCCTCCGGACGAGGAGCACAACTTCGAAAACGCCGGGGAGGTTCCCTTCACGTTCCTCTGCGTGATCCCCGCCAGCCGGTTCTGCCTCAAGTAACCGCCGATCCCGGCACCCTTGCATGAAGTGGTACGCGCCTGGGCCCCTCAGGCGATGCGGGCGAAGATCGCGAGCGTAGGCGAGGGGACTTCCCCCGCGAGCCAGGGGCCGGACTACGCTTCGAGGACTTTCTCCCCGGGCTCCCGTCTCCCCTTGACGAGCAGGAAGAAAAGGATCAGGAAACAGAGGAAAAGGATCGCCAGCACGCCGAAGCGCAGCGGAACGACGGGGGCCAGATAGACGAACCGTTCGATCAGGATTCCCAGCAGGACGGCAACAGAGACGGCGAACACCACGAACGGGTTCGTCTTTGCCCTGCCGGGGAGAAGGACAAAGAAGGGAACGAGGAAGAAGAAGGCGAGGATCGATATAGAAAGCTCGCGCAGGGGCGACGAGGTTATCCTCGCCAGGAGAAAACTCACCTCCTCCGGGATGTTCCCGTACCAGATCACGAGGAACTGGGCGAAAAAGAGCCCCACCCACAGAATGCTGAAACCGAACAGCAGGATGGCGATGTCCTTGAGGTCGGAGCGTCCTACCGGTCCGCGGGCCGGGGCGGGCCGGCCGTGAAGAAAGGCGTACAGGATGCCCGACAGGGCGAACCCCGCGAACAGGGATTCGATGAAGAAAAAGCCGCCCATCAGCGTGTTGATCCAGGGATACGAAAGGGACATGACCCAGTCGAACGCCATGAGGGACTGGGAGGCGACGAAGACGAAGAGGTAGACGGCGGCGAACCGGTCCTTTTCCTCCTCGTCCTTCAACGAGGCGACGGCGAATCTTCGCGCGGCAAGGTAGGAAAGGAAAAGCAGGACGAAATTCCTTCCGACGAAAAACCCCTTGTCGAACCAGAGCCCCTGCTTGCCGATCCAGGGATAGGAGTCGACGAAGGGCACGAGGAACAGGAAGAGAACCGAGACGAACAGCAGGAGGGGATGGACCGAAAGAAGCTCTCTCTTCACGGAGGCAACCCACTTGGCCTTGATCAGGGTGCACGCCGCCACGACGGCGACGCAGCCCTGGACGACCGCGGCCCAGAAAAGAAGCGCCAGAAGAAGCGACCCGCCGCCCTTGGCCAGGGGGCCGAACTGGGTGAGCGCCACGATGCCCCCCGCGAGGAGGAACGGGACGATCCGGCCGGCCGCCTTTTGCGGAGACCCCGTCATTCCGTTTTCTCCCCCTCCACGGTGATCACGAACGCGTTGCCGAACTCCTCTTCCGGGATGACGCCGAACAGGCTCGGAAGCCGGGAGAGGTGGAGAAATCCGAAAAACGTGGACAGGGCCCCGAACAGGATCGTGAGGGCGAAGGCGATGATGACGAACGGCGGAAGCGAGACGATCGGCTTCCCCCCGACGATGAGCGGCCAGCTCAAGGAGGTCAGGATCGTGAAGGCGAACCCCGTGACGGTGCCGCTCGCAGCGCCCAGAAGGGCGAAGTTCTTGACCTTCGCCGGCTTCGGGGGAAAGATCTCGTCCACCTCGTGGACGTAGAAAGGGGTTTCCACCCGGATCCGTTCCTGCGGGACCCCCTCCCGGGCCAGGTCGCGCAGGGCGGCCAGGAACTCCTCCTTGTTTTCAAACCTCATCCGCTTCTCCATTCAGAGGTGCTCCTTGATTTCCGTGATCGACAGCACGGGCAGGGTCTTGAGGAACACCAGATACGCCGAGAAGAAGAGCCCGAAGCTGCCCAGGGTGATCCCCACCTCGACGAAGCTGGGCGAGTAGGTCCCCCAGGCGTACGGGTCGTAATCCCGGGCAAGAGACGCGACGATGATCACGAACCGCTCCACCCACATCCCCACGTTCACGAAGAGGGAGAGGACGAACAGGTATGTGACGTTGCGCCGCAGGCGCTTGGCGAAAAGCGTCAGGGGGATGACGGAATTGCAGACGATCATGATCCAGAACATCACGGTGTAATCGCCCAGGGCGCGGTACCGGAACTGCTCCATCTCGAAGGGGTTCCCGCTGTAGAAGGCCAGGCCGAACTCGACCACGTAGGAGTAGCTCACGATGAGGGAAGTAAAGAGGAGGATCTTCGCGAGGCTCTCGAAATGGTCGGCGGTGATGTACCGGTCGAGGGCGAGGATCTTGCGCATCGGGACGACGAGGGTGAAGACCATCGCCGTGCCGGAGAAGATCGCCCCGGCCACGAAATAGGGAGCGAAGATGGTGGTGTGCCACCCGGGAATGATGCTCATGGCGAAGTCCCACGAGACGACGGAGTGGACCGACGCCACCAGCGGGGTGGCGAAGGCGGCGAGGAACAGGTAGAGCTGGTTGTAGTTCTTCCACTGCCTTCGCGTCCCCGTCCATCCCAGGGAGAGAAGGCCGTAGATCCGCTTCGCGAGCCCCTCCTTGTACCTCCGCACGATGGCGAAGTCGGGGATCAGCCCCACGTAGAAGAAGACGACGCTCACGGTGAGGTAGGTGCTCACGGCGAAGACGTCCCAGATCAGGGGGGAGCGGAAGTTCACCCAGAGATGCCGCTGCGTCGGGTAGGGGAAGAGGTAGAAGAACTTCCAGGACCGTCCGAGGTGGATCAGCGGGAACAGTCCCGCGACGAGCAGGGCGAACACGGTCATCGCCTCCGCGGGGCGGTTGAAGCTCGTCCGGAACCGGGCGCGGAACAGGTACAGGACCGCCGAGATCAGCGTCCCCGAGTGGGCGATGCCGACCCAGAAGACGAAATTCGTGATGTAGACCCCCCACCCCACCGGATGGGTGATCCCCGCAACCCCCATTCCGGTGCGGACCTGGTACCCCCATAACCCGAGGAGGACCAGAAAGAGGGTCGCGGAGCACCCGAGAGCGACGAAATAGGCCTTCCCCGGCCTCTTCATCGCCGCGAGGACGTCCTGTTCCACCTGTGCCAGCTTATCGGTGGTTTCCATGGCTCTCTTTCCCGGGGCCGGGTTTCCTTCCGCTCAGATAATAGACGGAAGGGTCGGTGCCCAGTCCCTCGAACACGCGGTACGCCCGGCCGGAATGCGCCAGCCTGTACACCTCCGACTCCGGATCGAGCAGGTTGCCGAACGCGATGGCGCCGGTGGGACAGCTCTGGGCGCAGGCGGTCGTTACCTCCCCGTCCCGGACCTTGCGCGCCTCGTCCTTCGCCGCGTCCTTGGCGGCACGGATCCGCTGGATGCAGAAGGTGCACTTCTCCATGACCCCCGGTCCCCGCGCCTCCAGGTCGGGATTCTGCATCCGGTCCAACGGCTTCTCCCGTCGGTGCCAGAACCAGTTGAACCGCCGGACCTTGTAGGGGCAGTTGTTGGAGCAGTACCTCGTTCCCACGCACCGGTTGTAGACCTGGACGTTCAACCCTTCGGGGTTGTGATAGGCGGCGTACACCGGGCACACCGTTTCGCAGGGGGCGGCATGGCACTGCTGGCAGAGCATCGGGAGAAAGGCGACCCCCTCCGCGTCGTAGAAGGGCTCGATCCGGAGCCAGGACATCTCCCTTCCCTTCAGGTGGTCCCGCTTTCCGACGATGGGCACGTTGTTCTCGATATGGCAGGCGGCGACGCAGGCGGAACAGCCGTTGCACCGTGCGAGATCGATCACCATGGCCCACCGATACTCCTCGTGCGCGTGCTCCGGGTAGAGGCTTTCCCTGCCGTGGTGATGCTTCTCGTCCTTGGGGGACCGATCGGGGATCAGCCCCCTTCCCTGCTGGGAGGGGGACCCGGAAAGGATGGGGAGGGCGACTCTCCTGCCGGTCTTCGCGATTCCGATCCCGTCCACGTATTCCACCGCTCCCCCCGTCCGTTCCTCCGTGCGGAGAGGGAGAGAAGCGAAAACGTCCCGGAACGCCACGCAGAGGCCGTCGGGGAGGCCCTTCTGCACCTTCACCGGCAGCGCCTCCGACCAGCCGGCGGAGGAGACGGTCACCTCGTCCTTCTCCCTGAGCCCCATCCGTCCCGCCGTTTCCGGAGAAACGGAAAGCCACCGTCCGTAGGAGATCGTCGTCAGGGGGTCGGGGATCTCGGAGAGGAGCGGCAGTCCCCGGCTGCGCCCGTCGAAGGTCCGCAGCGACGGGGCGAGCAGGAGGACGGGGCCTCCCGGTTCCCATCCCGAACGCATCCCCTTGAGGAGCGTTGCCGCCCTCCTTCCGTTGAGGGAGACCCGCCTCCGGGGAAGGGACTCCTCGACGTATCCCCGCGCCAGGAACTCTTCTCTCCGCTTTCCTCCGAACCGCCTCCCCCATGCGTCGAACAGGTACTCCCGGTAGCTCCTCGCGATGCGTTCTCCCGAAACCTGCTCGGCGAGCCGAAGGAGGATCTCCCCCTCGGAGTACGTGTCGCGAAGAGGCGCAAGCGCCGGCTTCATCAGGGAGAGGATCCCCCGCCTCGGCTCGGCGTCCCCCCACGACTCGAGGGAATGGGAGAGGGGGAGAACGAGGTCGACCTCCCGCATCGTCTCGTCGAAGAGGTCGCCCATCCCCACCGACAGCCTCGCCTTCCCGAGGTTCTTCCGGAAGAGGTCCCCCTTCGGCAGGGAGAAGACGGGGTTCGTCCGCGACAGGAACAGGACCCCCACCTCGTCCCTCTCCAGGAGCGTGGCGAGATTCTCCATGGCCGGGAAGGCGCCCACGCCTCCGGAGCCCTCCGCCCTCGAAAAATCGACGAGTCCCGG
>DASUAN010000201.1:0-2214 GCA_035763765.1 Candidatus Deferrimicrobiaceae bacterium | reverse complement strand
CTGGGTTTTCCCTATGTCGTGCAGGAGGGCGGCGACTCCGATATCGGTTTTCTCCTGGCTGGAGAGGGAAAGCGCATCGGAGACCGCGAGGGCGATCACGGCCACGTTCACGGAGTGGTTGTAGGTGTATTCGTCGAAGTTCTTGATCAGGGTCAGGGCCATGATGGCGTCGCGGTTCCGCTGGAGCATGCCGCTGATGTCCTTGACCACGCGCTCCGACTCGGCTCCGGAGGGGATCCGGCCCAGCCGGATCTCCTGGAGCACCGCCATCACGACGTTGACTGCGTTGCTGTACGTCTCGCGCGCGAGGGAGTAGTCGTCTTCCTCTTCCTCCTCCGGCGGCTTGACCCGGAGGTGGGTCACGCCCAGTCCCTCGATCCGCTCCTGGACGTCGGAGGGGGAGAGCCCCTCCTCCTGCGTTTCGTGGAGGAAGCGGATGAATCGCTCGATGTCGTCGGGGGAAAGCCCCTTTTCGAAGACGATCGCCTGGATCCCGATGGTCGCCAGCCGCTCCATGAACAGATCCAGGGAGGAGGTCAGGTTGAAGATCGGGACCCCCTCGAACACGAGGGTCTCGTCGGAGATCGCCAGGGCGAGCTCCTGCCGGTCCGCGAAGAAGAGGAGGATGTCGGAGAAGCACTTCTCCACCGGGGCGCGGACGAGCGGGTGGCTCGGGGGATAGAGCCGGCGATTCTTCAGGGAGGTCCCCAGGGAGCGGATGAGATTGACGATGATCTGTTCCTGCTGCCGCCGGTTCATCGGTACGCCCCGTTACCAACCCGTCTTCTTGAGGATTCGTTCCGCTTCCACCCGGAGATACGCATTGGGGTCGCTCTTCGCCCGAAGGACGATCTGTTTCGGGCGCTCTCCGGACATCTTGGAGATGCTGCGGAGCGCGTGCCGCTTCAGTTCGCGGAGCCTCGAGGTTTCCCAGATCGCGCGGAAGCGCAGGATCTCCTCGAGCGCGCCCACCGCCTTGTCCGTGTCGATGGACCGCAGGGATTCGATCGCCTCGTGGGCCAGTCGATAGTGCGGGTAGAAGACGGATTTCTGGACGACCCTGCGGTAAAGCGCCAGGACCGCCTCCTCTTCCTTCTTCTGGGCCATGGCGGCGGTGGCCATGAGGGCGACGGTCTCTTCGGGGAAGAAGCACATCTCGCCGAGAGACGTCACGGCGGAGGGGTGTGCCAGCTTGGACAGCGCCTTGATCGCCTCTTTCTTCACCCGGAGGTCCGGGTGGGCGAGCGCCGTGGCGACATGCGGGGCGAGGTCCTCGATCCCGAGCGAGCCGAGGATCGTGACCAGGTTGCGGACGACGTACCACCGGGAGTCGTTCATGTTGTCGAGCATCGTGGGGATCCCGGGGCGCCCGATCTTCACGATGATGTCGACGATCGCCTTCCGGACGAGGAGGTCTTCTTCCTCGGCCATGGCGACGATCAGAGGCTTCACGGCGCGGTCGCCGAACGCCACGAGAACCGTCTCCACCTCCTTGCGGCCTCTCCCCCCCCGGTCCCGGAGGCGCCGGATGTAGTGGGCGACCAGATCGTCGGTGACGAGCTCCTTGATTCCCATGCCGGCGAGCTTGGCGATCTCCGGGTCCCCCATCGGCGGGTTTTCGATGTGGACCACGTAGATCGAAAGCGCCCGGCCGGAATATTCGATCCGGCGTTCTTCGCGCTCCTGGAAAAGGGCACGGGACAGCAAGATGACGAGGTTGCGGTATCCCGCCGTGTCCGTCTCCTTTTCGAGCCGATCGAGGAGTTCCTCGATCGGCATCTCCTCCATCGGGCGGTCCTCGGAGTCGAAGGAGAGGTCGGTGGATTTGAGCTTCTCCATCTCTTCCGGCGGGGGAACCTCTTCCTCCTCCTTCTTCAGAATTTCGGTGAGTCCCTCGTAGTCGACCCGGTTCACCCAGATCCGGGAGACCTTCTCCCCGAGGAGGACCCTCTCGAGCCCGCCCTGTTCCTGGATCTCCAGGGCGTCGCGGTTCAAGGTCTGCAGAAAAGCGATCATCTCGCCCGACTTCTGATTGGGGAGGAAGATGATCTTGCTCGCCCGCCGGTGATAGAGTTCGCGGTTCAGGTCGGCGACCGCCTTGTTGCCTGCGGGGAACGGTTCGCCTTGGAAGAGGAGGGCGTTCTTGGTCACCTCGATCTCGAGGCCGATCTCGGGAGGGGGGATCTCCTCGATCATGGAGATGATTTTCCAGAT
>DASUAN010000200.1:0-3341 GCA_035763765.1 Candidatus Deferrimicrobiaceae bacterium | reverse complement strand
CACGCACTTCGCATCGTGGAGCTTCCCGTCCGGACCCCACATCTTGCCCGATTCCCGGACGACGACCGGCATCGACGCGTCGATGATGATGTCGCTCGGCACGTGCAGGTTCGTGATGCCCCGGTCCGAGTCGACCATCGCCAGCCTCGGCCGTTTCTTGTAGACCTCCTGGAGGTCCGCCTCGATCTCCTTTCGCTTGGCCTCCGGCAGTTTCTGGATCTTCGCGTACAGGTCGCCCAGGCCGTTGTTCGGATTCACGCCCAGCTCCTTGAAGGCCGCCGCGTGCTTCTCGAACACGTCCTTGTAGAAGGCGGACACGCAATGCCCGAACATGATCGGGTCGGAAACCTTCATCATCGTGCACTTCAGGTGCAGCGAGAAGAGCACGTCGTTCTTTTTCGCATCCTCGATCTGTTCCTCGTAGAATTTCCGCAGCGCCCGGACGTTCATCACGGACGCGTCGATCACTTCCCCTTCCACGAGCTCCAGCTTCTTTTTCAGGACGGTGGTCTTTCCGTCCGCGCCGACGAACTCGATCCGCACTTCCGTCGGCTTTTTCACCGTGGTCGACTTTTCGCTGCCGTAGAAATCCCCGGCGGTCATGTGGGCCACGTGGGATTTCGAGTCGGGTGTCCAGGCGCCCATCTTGTGCGGCTTCTTCCTCGAGAAATTCTTCACCGAGAGGGGCGCCCGGCGGTCCGAGTTCCCCTGGCGCAGCACCGGGTTGACGGCGCTCCCGAGCACTTTGGCGTACCGCTCCTGCAGTTCCTTCTCCGCGTCGGTCTTCGGCTCCTCGGGGTAGTCCGGGACCTTGAATCCGTGGGCCTTAAGCTCCCTGATCGCCTCTTTCAGCTGCGGGATGGACGCGCTGATGTTGGGCAGTTTGATGATGTTGGCTTCCTTTTTCATCGCGAGCTCGCCCGCCATCGCCAGGTAGTCCGGGATCCTCTGGCGCTCGGTCAGGTAGTCCGGGAAGTTCGCGAGGATCCTGCCCGCGAGGGAAATGTCCCACGTTTCCACCTCGACGCCGGTTCCCTTCGTGAACGCCTTGACGATCGGCAGAAAGGAGTGCGTCGCCAGCGCCGGCGCCTCGTCGGTTTTCGTCCAGATGATCTTCGATGCTTTCGTTGCCATACGCTTTCTCCTTTGGATGTTCGGAAGACGGCTGCGAGCCCTGGTCCCCGGACACGGGGCAGCGGGCAGGCGACCACCTATGCTGTATACAATATACAAGAGCCTGTCAAGAAAAATTCCGTTTGCCGAAAAGCCGGTTTCCGGACGTGCCCCGGACCGCGGCGGGAGGGTCGAAAGGTTGCGTCTCGGGCGAACGGATTGCCAAAATTCCTTAGGACTTCCGAACCGTTGGAACGCCTTAGGAAATTCCGCCTCCCGACGTTGTAGAATTGAAGTAGATGGATCCAGCCGACCTCGCAAAGGAGGTGCCCCATGAAAAAGAGCGAGTCCAAAGGCCTGGTCCAGGCCAGGCCGGCGAGGATGGTTTCTCCCTTCGAGGCCATGGAAAGGCGGTTCGAGGAGTTCTTCCGAAGACCCTTCTCCATGATGGGTTTCCCGTGGTGGTCCGGTCTGGAGGCAGCGGAGGGCGAGATCGCGCCGTCGGTCGACATCTACGAGGAAGGCGGCGACGTCGTCGTGAAGTCCGAACTGCCCGGGATGAAGAAGGAGGACATCGAGGTCAACCTCACGGAAGATTCGATCACCATCTCCGGCGAAAAGAAGAAGGAGGAAAAGGTCGAGAAAAAAGGGTATTCCCGCCTCGAGCGCTCCTACGGATCCTTCACCCGCTCCTTCGGCCTCCCGTCGGAGGTCCGGACGGAGGAAGCGAAAGCGAAGTTCAAGGACGGGATCCTGGAAATCCGGATCCCGAAGACCGAGGAAGCGAAGAGGAAGGCCAGGAAGGTCTCGATCGACTGATTCGGCTCCCATATCGGCGTCATTACCCACCGGGGCATGCGCAGAGCGGCATGTCCCGGTGCTTTCCAATCCTCGAAGGGATTCCCCCTATTTGACTCCCCTCGGGCACGGAAGTATATTGGCAATAACCGATCTGGTTGCCCGGCGTCATCCACCCAACAAACCGGAAAAGAATTTCGCAACCCCCTGAGCAGCCGTCAACGGCCTTCGGCAAACAGGAGAGAAGACGGACCACTCATCCGCCGGGATTCCATCGTCTTCCGGGAGTCCGGCACACGGAGGATCGGACGATGACGATTGCCGAACGATCGAGGAAAGGCGGCGCGTTCCTGATCGAAGAGACGGGGGCGTCCGAGGTCTTCACGCCCGAGGATTTCAGCGAGGAGCAGCGGCAGCTCGCCGACACGGTCGAGCACTTCGTCGCCCGGGAGGTCATTCCCCATGCGGAGCGGATCGAAAACCACGACTTCGCCCCGGTGAGGTCCCTCATGAAGCGGGCGGGAGAGCTGGGGCTCCTCATGATCGACGTCCCGGAGGAGTTCGGGGGATTGGAGCTCGACAAGGTGACGAGCGCCCTGGTTACGGAGAAAATCTTCAGTTCCTGCTACAGCGGATTCGCCGGTGCCTTTTGCATCCAGACAGGGCTTGGCACCATCCCTCTCATCTACTACGGAACCCGGGCGCAGAAGGAAAAATACCTCGGCAGGATCATCACCGGGGATCTCATCACCGCGTACTGCCTCACGGAACCCGATGCGGGAAGCGACGCCTTAGGCGCCAAGACATCCGCCGTTTTGTCCGCGGACGGGAGGGAATATGTCCTGAACGGGACGAAGCAGTTCATCACGAACGGGGGGATCGCCGGCCTGTACACGGTCTTCGCGAAGGTCGACCGCGAGCACTTCACCGCCTTCCTCGTGGAAAGGTCGTTCCCCGGCGTGACGGCAGGCCCGGAGGAGAAAAAACTCGGGATCCGGGGAACGTCGACAACCGCGGTGATCCTCGAGGACGCCCGGGTCCCTGTCGGGAACGTCCTGGGCAAAGTCGGAAAAGGACACAAGATCGCCTTCAACATTCTCAATATCGGACGGTTCAAGCTCGGGGCGTGGGCCACCGGGGTCGCCAAGGTCGCGCTCGCGGAAGGAGCGAGGTACGCGAACGCAAGGAGGCAGTTCGGCGTCCCCATCGCCTCCTTCGGGGCGATCCGGGAGAAGATCGCCGACATCGTGGCCGACATCTTCCGTTCCGAGTCGATCGTCTACCGGGTCGCGGGACTTCTCGACCGCCGGCTCGAGACGATCGAAAAGGGAACGCCGGACTACTACCGGATCTACCAGAAAGGAATCGAGGAATACGCGGCCGAATGCGCCATCGCCAAGGTCTACGGCAGCGAGGCCTTGGACCGGATC
>DASUAN010000199.1:0-3435 GCA_035763765.1 Candidatus Deferrimicrobiaceae bacterium | reverse complement strand
GGAGGTGGAAGGAAACGGTCAAGGACATCGACATCGTGGCCACCTCGGGGAAGCCGGAGAAGGTCATGAAGGCCTTCACGACCTTGCCGGCCGTCCAGGAGGTTCTCGCCCGGGGGGCCACGAAGTCGTCCGTCCGCACGTCGGAGGGGATCCAGGTCGACCTCCGCGTGGTGGAGGAGGCCTCTTTCGGCGCCGCCCTCCAGTACTTCACCGGCAGCAAGGAGCACAACATCAAGCTGCGGGAGATGGGTTCGCGCAGGGGGCTCAAGATCAACGAGTACGGGGTCTTCCGGGAGAGCGACGGAAGGAGGATCGGGGGGAGGAGCGAGGAAGAGATCTACAAGGCACTCGGACTCCCCTTCATCCCCCCCGAGCTGCGGGAGGACAGCGGGGAGATCGAGGCGGCGGTGGAGGACAACCTCCCCCGACTCCTTTCGATCGAGGAGATCCGGGGCGACCTCCACGTCCACACGAAATGGTCGGACGGCGCCCACGACCTCGACGCGCTCGTCCGGGCGGCGAAAAGAAAAGGATATCAGTACATCGCGGTCACCGACCACTCGAAGGGGCTCGGGATCGCCCGCGGCCTGGACGAGAAAAGGCTGCGCGAGCAGATCGCCCGGATCCACGAGGCGAACCGTTCCCTCCGGGGATTCCGGATCCTTGCGGGCGTCGAGGTGGACATCCGCGGGGACGGGACGCTGGACCTTCCGGACGACCTCCTCGGGGAGCTCGACCTCGTCGTCGCCTCCATCCACTCCGGATTCCGTCAGCCCCGGGAGAAGATCACGGCCCGGCTCCTCGCGGCCGCCCGCAACCCCCACGTCGACGTCATCGCCCACCTCACCGGACGGCTCCTCGGGGAGAGGGACCCCTACGACGTGGACGTCGAGGCGGTGTTCCGGGAGGCGGCCGCCAACGGCGCGGCGATGGAGGTCAACGCCCATCCCGCACGGCTGGACCTTTCCGACTTCCACGTGAGAATGGCGAAAAGCTACGGCATCCCGCTCGTCATCAGCACGGACACCCACGTCGACGCCGAGTTCGATTACATGGAGTACGGGGTGGCCGTTGCGCGGAGGGGTTGGGCGGGCCCGGGCGACGTCCTCAACACCCTCCCCTGGAAAACCCTCCTCAAGCGGCTCCGGGCGGGGAGGGACTCGGGGTCACGCTCCGAGGGCCGGAGGCTGAAGTAACCGCTTCGGGCGACCTTTTTCCCCCCAACGCATCCAAATGGAAGCGTAATACGGACGGATGCCACAGCGGCAGGCACCGGGCAACCGGACCGGAAGGGTCGGGCGTCCGCAGGGGGGGCAAGAGTTGGCGATCATTCGTTCCGGAAGAACATTCTGCATTTTCTTTGCCGTCTCCCTGTTCCTGGTCTGCGGGAACATTCCGGCGGCCATGGCGGAAGGCGGAGCGAAAGGCGCCCTGGATGGAAAGGTCTTCATCGTGGAGCGAGGCAAGAAAGGGGAACAGGCCGACGGCAAAGACGTGTATCTCTTCCGGGACGGGAAATTCCTCCCGACCAGTCTGGAGAAGTGGCACGGATTCAGCGAAAGCGATTACACATCCGCGGTGACAGGAGAAACCTTCCGGTTTGCCGCCGACACGACAAGCAAGACCGACGGGACGATCCGCTGGGAGGGCACGGTCCGGGGCGACCGGATCGACGTCCGTTACACCTGGATCGGAAAGCCGAAGAAGTGGTACCGGCCCGGCCCGGAGCCGGCCGAATCCTGGGCCCGGTCGTTCATCGCAGGCGCCGAGGCAAAGAGCGGAGCCCCCGGCGACCCCACGAAAGCCTCGAACCTCCTCGACGGGAAGACCTACTTTGTCCGGACGGGGGAGAAGGGGAAAGAGGCCGACCACGACGACTACCTGGTCTTCTGGGATGGAATCTTCGTTTCGAGCGGGTGCGTGGAGATCGACTTCCGGAAATCGGTCTACACGGCGGCCCGGGAGAAGGACGGAATCCGTTTCCACGCCGAGACCGTGAGCCCGACGCACGGCACCATGATCTGGGACGGGATCGTGCGGGGCGATGTCGTGGACGCCTCGGCCCGGTGGATCCACAAAAGGTGGTACTGGACGATCGACCGGGAGTACTGGTACCGGGGTCGCCTTTATGAATGAGAACCCGGGCGGCGGCCGTCTCACCGAGATGGGGTGCAGGATGCCCTCGGCACCTGCCACGGCGACTGGCAAAGGAATCCGCCTCGCCGCAAAGGTCGCGCTTTTTCTGGGATTCCTCGTCTTTCTGAATTACGCCGTTTCCTGGCTGGCGAACCTCGTCGCCTTCCAGATGTGGCCCCGCCACGTCACCATGGCCTCCTATCTCCTCTTCGCCCTGGTCGTCTCCTATGTCCTTCTCCTGACCATCCCGTTTCTCCCCGGCATCGAGGTGGGCCTCCTGCTCATGGCGATGCTCGGCTTGAAGGGCATCCTCCTCATCTACTTCTGCACGATCGCGGCGTTGTCGCTAAGCTTTTCCCTCGGCAGGGTCCTTCCGCCCCGGTACCTCGCCCGCGCCCTGGACTGGTTCCACCTCCGGCGGGCACGGGACCTGGTCTTGGACCTCGAACCGCTTGGACCGGAGGAGCGGCTCCGATTTCTCCTTCGGAGCGCGCCGTCGCGGATCGTCCCCTTCCTGCTTCGGCAGCGCTACCTCATCATCGGCATCCTGTTCAACCTGCCCGGCAACGCCCTCATCGGCGGGGGCGGCGGCATCGGGCTCATCGCCGGGATGAGCCGGCTCTTCCCTTTCCCGAAATACCTCCTCCTCGTCTCGCTGGCGATCACCCCCGGCCCGATCCTTTTCCTCCTGCGGGCCGCCTAGCGGTGGACGCCGGAACGGCCGGATCAGCGGAACGCCGCCTCGGCCTCCAGGGATTTCAGGATGTCGAGGGCCTTTTCGATCTCCGGCCGCCGGTCCTCCGGGTCCGCCACGAGGCCCTCGATGGTTAAGAGCTCGTCGGCGAGGAACGCCATCGCCTGGCGGGCAAGATCGTCGATCGAGGCGTTCACGGCGTCGGCCCATTGCGCGGCCAGCCGGGAGAGGTTCTTCTCCACCTCCCAGGGGATCCGCCGGAGGAAGTGGCGCCTCACGAGCGGCCGGAAGATCGCCATCGGGACGAGGAACCAGAGCAGCTCGACGCTCGTGTCGAACGTCCTGCCCGTCCGGACGTCGGGCCGGGAGGGCTCGGCGATCTCGGCGCGAAATTGCGCCCCCTCGAAGGCGATGCCCAGGGCGCGTTCGATCTCCTTCGCGAGCCGGTCCCGGAAGGCGCGCACCGTCCGGGAGAAGCTCGCGCGGGCCTTGAAGAGGAACCCTGCCAGCGGATCTCCCCCGGCGGCCGAAATCCCCGAAAGCTCCTCCCCCAGGGCGGCGTCCAGCCACTGCTGGAACTCCCGCGTCGTCTTCGCGAGATTCCC
>DASUAN010000198.1:0-3076 GCA_035763765.1 Candidatus Deferrimicrobiaceae bacterium | reverse complement strand
ATCCTGTGGAAGTCGTTCTCTTCCGGGCACGGCCACGTGGCGCTCTGGGCGATCGGGACCGCCGCCGCCGGCATCACCGCGTTCTACATGTTCCGCCTGGTGTTTCTGACCTTTTACGGAGATTCGCGGATGGACCCCGAGGTGGAGAAGCACGTCCACGAGTCCCCGTACTCGATGACCGTTCCGTTGATGCTTCTGGCCGTCCTGTCGGTGGGGGGGGGGTGGATCGGGTGGCCGGCAGCGCTTGGCGGAAGTAACCACTTCGAGCACTGGCTCGCCCCCGTCTTCGCGAACGGGACGGAAGGGGCGGCCCACGGCGGGGCGCACCACTCCGCGGCGCTCGAGTACCTGCTGATGGCCGGTTCGGTGGGGGTGGCGCTGTGCGGCATCGGGCTCGCCTACTACCTCTACCGGGTCCGCACGGAAAAACCGACGGAGATCGCCGAGAAGGTGCCGGGGCTCTACGACGTGGTGTTCCACAAGTACTACGTGGACGAGATCTACGACGCGGCGATCGTGCGCAAGATCGTGAACGGGTCGATCTGGCTGTGGGAGGCGTTCGACGCCGCCTTCATCGACGGGATCGTGAACGGGGTCGCGGCCCTCGTGCGGGGGACGGGCTCCTGGACGAGGCGCCTGCAGACCGGCGTGGTGGGGAACTACGCCTTCTCCATCCTGCTGGGCGCCGTGATCCTCGTCGGATTTCTGTTCTGGCCGTGAGAGCGCCCATGGGAGCATTCCGGAGCGTGTGCCGATGACTTCGATTCCGCAGGCCCTGGCGGCGAACCTGCTGAGCGCCGTGATCTTCCTCCCCGTCGCGGGGATCCTCGTCCTGTTCTTCCTGCCGAAGGAGAATCCAAGGCTCCTCAAGAACGTGACCTTCCTCGTCACGCTGGTGGATTTCCTCCTCTCCCTTCCCATCGCGATCGGCTTCGACGGGTCGACCGCCGCGATGCAGTTCGTCCAGAAGGTCCCCTGGATTCCCCAGTACGGGATCAGCTATTCCGTGGGGGTAGACGGGATCTCCCTCTGGCTCGTCCTGCTGACGACCTTTCTCATGCCCGTCACGATCCTGTCGACCTACGAGGCCATCCAGAAGCACGTGAAGGAGTTCATGATCTTCATGCTCCTGCTCCAGGTGGGGATGGTGGGGGTCTTCCTCGCGGTCGACCTCTTCCTCTTCTACATCTTCTGGGAGCTCGTCCTGATCCCGATGTACTTCCTGATCGGGGTGTGGGGGAGCGACCGGCGGATCTACTCGGCGATCAAGTTCTTCCTCTACACGTTCGCCGGCTCGGTGCTGATGCTCGTCGCCATCATCGCGCTCTACTTTCACCACTACGAGGTGACCGGGGTCTACACCACCGATCTGCTCGCCATGTACGAGCTTTCCATCCCGGTGAAGCTGCAGTTCTGGATGTTCGCCGCGTTCGCGCTGGCCTTCGCCTTCAAGGTCCCGATGTTCCCGTTCCACACCTGGCTCCCCGACGCCCACGTGGACGCCCCCACCTCGGGGTCGGTCATCCTGGCGGCCGTCCTGCTCAAGATGGGGACGTACGGGTTCCTCCGATTCGCGATCCCCCTGTTCCCCGTGGCCGCCTTCGACCTCGCGCCGCTCATCGCCACGCTGGCCGTCGTGGGGATCCTCTACGGCGCCTTGGTGGCGATGGTCCAGAAGGACATCAAGAAGCTCGTCGCCTACTCCTCCGTCGCCCACCTCGGGTTCGTCATGCTCGGCCTGTTCGCCTTCAACGTCCCGGGGATCGAGGGGGGGATCCTCCAGATGGTCAACCACGGCATCTCGACGGGCGCCCTCTTCCTCCTCGTCGGGATCCTCTACGAGCGGCGGCACACCCGGCTCATCTCGGAGTACGGGGGGCTGTCGAAGGTGCTGCCCCTGTACGCCGCCTGCTTCATGATCGTCACCCTCTCCTCGATCGGCCTCCCGGGCTTAAACGGCTTCGTCGGGGAGTTCCTCATCATGGTGGGGGCGTTTCAGCCGATGCGGGCGCTGACCGTGGTGGCCGCCAGCGGGGTCATCTTCGCGGCGGTCTACATGCTCTGGATGTTCCAGCGGGTGATGTTCGGCACGGTCACGAACGAGAAGAACCGGCACCTGCTAGACATGAACGCGCGGGAAGTGGCCTACATGGTCCCGATCCTCGTCTTTGTCTTCTGGATCGGCGTCTACCCGCAGACGTTCCTGCGGAAGATGGACGCCTCCGTGGAGGCCCTCGTGCACCGGATCGAGACGAAACGCCAGGCGGCGCTCGTCGACTCCCCCCCGGGGGAGACGCTGATCGCCCGCTACTTCGACGGGAGGAAGTGAGGCCATAGTGCTCCAATTCACAAATACGGCTGCATTCGAGCGCCGCTGCATCCGCCCCAGCTTCGTTGCGCTCCTTGCGCCGTACTGCTGCGAGTACGCCTCAGTCGCGCGCCTCGCTGGCGCGGCGCATCGACGCTCTCGGTGCGACACCGTATTTATGAACTGGAGCACTTGATGGGACCGATCGCCATCGACATCCCGGCGCTCGTGACGAGCGTCTACAGCATCGTCCCCGAGATCCTCGTGGTGGCCACGGCGATCTTCGTCCTCTTCCTCGACCTGGTGATCCCCGAGGAGAACAAGCGGGTCCTCTGCGGGACGAGCCTCGTCGGCATCGGCATCGCCCTCTTCTCCGTGTACGCCCTCGGCGCGGGAAAGATCGAGGGCTTCTCGGGGATGGTCGCCCACGACGGGGTCGGCGCCTTCTTCGACGTGGTGATCCTTGCCGCCTGCGCCCTTACGCTCCTCATGGCGACCGGCTACTCCGAGTGGGAGGGGACGCACAAGGGGGAGTTCTACTCGCTGATTCTGCTCTCGACCTCGGGGATGATGTTCATGGCGAAGGGGACCGACCTGATGACGGTCTTCCTCGGGCTGGAGACGCTTTCGATCCCGATCTACGTCCTCGTCGGGTTCCACCGGCACCGGATGTCCTCCGTCGAGGGGTCCCTGAAATACTTCCTCCTCGGCGCCTTCGCCTCGGGGTTCCTCCTCTACGGCATCGCCCTGATGTACGCGGCGACCGGC
>DASUAN010000197.1:0-2060 GCA_035763765.1 Candidatus Deferrimicrobiaceae bacterium | reverse complement strand
AGGGCCGCGATCCCCCGCTTCATCGCAGATCCTTCCGTGTCATCGTCTCGATCTCCTTGTCGCTGATGCGGATTCCGTGCTGCTCCAGAAGTTCGCCGGTGCTCCGGTAGAAGCGGGTGACGGCGCCCTGGTAATCGGCCCGCGCGGCGGTGAGCGCGTCCCGGGCGGCCACGTAATCCGCCTCCACTTCCAGTATATTCTTGGTGGTCGCCAGCCCGAGCTTCCCCCGCTTGAGGAACGACGCGAGCCTGGCCTCCCCGAGGGTGACCCCTTTTTTGGCCACCTCGATCTCCCGGAACTTCGTCTCCATGTCGCGGATCGCGGAGCGGACGTCGAGGCCGATCGACTCCGTAAGATCCCGGATTTTGGCTTTCGCCTGCCGGGCCCGAAGCGTCGCCTCCGCGAGGTCGGCCCTGGCGGAGTCGTTCCCCAGGGGATAGGAGAAGGAAAGGCCGACCGACCAAAAAGGGGTGTCCGCCGAGGCCAGATCGTCGACCGCGTCGCCGTAGTTCTTCGACAGCCCCTTCACCCCGGCGCTTCCGGTGGCCGCAAGCGAGGGGAGAACGAGGTTCCGGGAGACCTTCGCCTGAAACTCATACGTTTTCAGGGAGATGCGTGCACCGAGGAGATCCGGCCGCATCCGGAGAGCGCTCTCCGTCGCGGCTTCTTCCGAGGCCTGTACCCGCCCCTCCGGGAACGAGGCCTCCGGCGAGAGGGTGCCGGGATCCGGATACTGGATGAGGACGCGGAGCCGGTCCGCCTGTTCGAGGACGTTCTTTTGCGCCTCGAGCAGATCCCGCTCGCGCCCGGCCAGCCCGAACTCGGAGTCCAGAAGCTCGATCGAGGCGAGAACGCCCGCCCGGACCCGCGCCTCGTTCTCCGCGTGGACCTGCCGCGCGACGGCCAGTGACGCCTCCCGCGTCGCGAGCTCCTCCTCGGCCTTGATCAGGGAGAAATAGGCGTCCCTGGCGCTTGCCGCAACGGATAGCGCGGCGTCGCGCCACTTCGCCAGGGCCCCCTCCTTCGCGTCCGAGGCGACGGTGATCCCCCGTTCGGTCACCTCTTTCCCAAGCCCCGCCAGAAGGGGCTGCGACAGGGACAGGGAGAGCTCGGGCCGGGCGAACTTCGAAGCGGGCCCCTCCAGGCTGTCCTCGAAAAACGGGTTGTTGAAGGCAAGGCTCGCCGTGGCGCCGGTGCTAAGGAGCTGGTTGAGCGAGAGGTCCGCGTCGAAGAACTTGCTCCGAACCACCGTGGGGGAGTCCGGAACGATCCGGTAATCCTCCCGGCGATGGTCGAAAAGGGCGTCCAGCGTCGGATTGTAGATCGCCCCGGCGCGGAGGATGCCGGTCTGTGCGATCGCGGGGTCAAACGTCGTGACCCGGAGCCCGAGGTTCCGCTCGACCGCCGTGCGCACCGCATTGTCCAGGGTGATCGGGATCTCCCCGCCGGCGGCGGGACGGCCCCCGGCAAGGAGGGACGCCAAAAGCGCGAGCGCGGAAAGCGGGAGGAACCGTCCGGGACCGGTCATCTTCGGCTGGCTCCTTTCCCGGTCGGCGGGGCTTTCATCGCGGAGAGGGCGACCGAGGCGATGTGCGCCGCCGCCTTTTCGATCTCCGCGGCGTCATACCGGACCTCCGGGTACAGCTTCGCGATGACGGGCCGGGCGTGGCGGTAAAAGAGGCACTGCCCGAGGATGCTGAAGACGTGGCGCCTGACCTTCGTGTCCCCTGCGCGGCTCCCGAGAATCTCGCGCACCAGGGCCCCGAGCGACTCGTGGATCGGCAGAATCGCCCGCTCGATGACCCGGTCGAGGGCCCCCGTCGGCTCGACGATCTCCCGCGCCATGAGCTTCCCGAACCACGCCGGGCCGCCCTCGTCCAGGATGCGCAGCAGGAAGGTCCGGACGAACCGGGCCAGCCGTTTCTCCGGCGCCCCGCGGCGGTCGGCGGACTCGCTCTCCGGGTACTTCTCGCGCGCCTTCCGGTAGGCGAATTCCAGGAGGTCGGCGTAGAGCTCTTCCTTGCCCTTGAAATAATAGTTCACCGATGCGATGTTGACGT
>DASUAN010000196.1:0-2139 GCA_035763765.1 Candidatus Deferrimicrobiaceae bacterium | reverse complement strand
GAAGCAGAACCCCATGGCGGACTGTTTTCCGGCGTGGTGGCCGGGCGGCCTCACGGCGCAGAAGACGTTTTCGACCCTTCGGTTCATCACGGCATCGACTCCCGCCATGACCCCGCCTGCGGCAAGCAGCGCGACATCGTAGCTTGCCTCGCTGATCGAGCAGTCCCCCGTGGCGAAGGTCTTCCTCCCCGAGCGGACGGTGTCCCGGAAAGCGTCCAAATAGGCGGAACGGTGCACCTGTTCAATCGATCCCGCGTCCGGAAGATACGGCTCGAGAAAGACGAGGCTCCCTTGGAGATCGTCCTTTCGGATCGCCTCCAGCAGCTTCGCGAGGCGCTTGGAGTTCTCCGGGTGTCCGGGGCGGGTCCTGTGGTCCAGATACCGGTGGGAATAGATGAACCCCGTCCTTTTCGGCGTGTTCGTGTAGATGATCTTGTACCCGTCCCACGGATGCGAGGACAACAGGAACGCTTTCCCGAGAGGAAACCGATGCTCCTCCCGGTGCTCCTCGTCCCGGTCCAGCGAGTAGTACCCCTCCGGATCCCGGTACACGGGGATCTTGATTTCCTTCTTGAACTGGGCGATGTCATAGGCGTGGTTGATCCGTTCGATGTCGATCTCCTCGACGGGGAGTCCTTTCTCCTTGACCAGCGCCCGGAGCCGTCCCTTCATCTGCAGGAGATTCTCCTGGTTCAGGCAATCGAACCCTTCCTTCGCCCAGTAGTATTTCCCCACGGAGAGCGACGCGCTCAGCCGGAACTGGTGGAACCCGAGGTCGTGGAACAGTTTTTCGTAATACCGGAAAAGGGCCGAAGCATACCCCGAACTCTGCTCCGAGAGCCGGATGTGATCGATGTAGACGATCCGGAGCCGAAGGCCCCGAAGATAATCGAGCAGGCCGAGGTTCGGATCCCTCAGCGGAAGAAAGAAAAGGGTCATCTCCCCGACCACTTCGTCCCCGTGGAAGATCTGCGTGTCGTAGATCATCCGGTCCTTGCCCACGAGAAGCATGTTCTCGGCGTGTTCGAAGTCCAGGAATTTCGCGGAGAGGAGTTCGAAGAAATCCACCGGGGAGATGAGATCGCGGAAAAGGCGCGACCAGCGGGAAAGGAGCGCTTTCCTCGAGGGGAGCCGGCTGACGAGGAATTTCCTTTCCGACCCGTCCTTCTTGATGATATCGGGATTGAGTTCGGCTCCGAAAAGCCGGCTTTCCTCGATCAGCCGGTCGAACCCCTCCTCGATTTCCCTCCTCGGCAGCGGAGCGGAAAAGGAGACTCCTTCAAGAAGGGGATTTTCTCTCCTCTGGGGCATCGCACTCCCGGAAGCGGGGAATTCTTACTTATTCTGCGATTTTTCCCTCGCTCCGGGCAAGTGGGACGATCCCAGGATCCTCACTCCGACGCCCGCGCGTGCTTTGCGAGGAATTCCCTGAGTTTGCCCGCCTCCGGAGAAGAAGGAAGGTCCGCTCCATGGACAATTTCTCCCGGTCGCACCCCCTCCTTCCCGTAGAAACCGGCGTTGGCGTCGTCGTCGATCTGCAGGGCGGCCCCTTCGATGGAAACCCCCGCGAACAGCCCCCGGCTCCGGGAATAGGAGTAGATCTCGGCCTGAAGCTGGGCATCCGTCGCCGCCTCGACGCGGCGTCCCACCGGGCCCGCCGCGACGGCAGCATCGGCCCCGAGCGTGAATTTCCCTCGCATGATCCCCTCGACGCTCTTTCCGCTCTTGAAGACGAGGATGACGTCGGTGGACTGGGCGCCGATCTGCCACCCGACGCTCCCCCCGGTAAGCGTGGTGAAGATGGGGTTGCTCCAGCCCCCGCGCCCGTCGCGGATCAGGAGCACGCCTCGTCCGTGCCGGCCGCCCACCACGAATCCGACCTTGATCACGCCGGGGAAGACCGCGATCCCGTGCGCATCATGCAGGAGGCTCGGCGGGATCCCCTTTTCGGGGATGGCGGTGATCTCCTCGAGCACTTCGACCGCCGTCCGGACGACCTTCGTCTCCTTGCTCCCCGCCTCGATCGACCCTGCGAAGGCAAGCAGGGCGGCGATCATGGCAAGGCCCGTTGTCCTAATCATTCTCTTCACGGATTGGCTCTCCTTTCCTCGGGAATTTGCCGGCGGAATCGCCACGCCT
>DASUAN010000195.1:0-3070 GCA_035763765.1 Candidatus Deferrimicrobiaceae bacterium | reverse complement strand
CATGCCATCGGGCGGTCCAGATCCTCGGCGGGTACGGGTACATGCGGGAATACCCCGTGGAGAGGCACCTGCGGGACGTCAAGGTGACCTCGATCTACGAGGGGACTTCGGAGATCCAGCGCGTCGTCATCGCGCGGGATCTGCTCAGGTAGGGAGCCGATGCAGCGGGGAGCCATCGGAAAGGGATACATCCAGGTGTACACCGGCAACGGCAAGGGGAAGACCACGGCTTCCCTGGGACTGGCCGTGCGGGCGGCGGGACACGGCCTGAAGACCGTGATCATCCAGTTCATGAAGGGGTGGATCGACTACGGGGAGCTCAAGGGCGTGGAGATGCTCGCTCCCCTCGTCGAGATCCACCAGGCGGGAAGAGACACGTTCGTGAACCGGAAAAATCCCGACCCCGAGGACGTCCGCCTCGCACGCGAAGGATGGGAATTGGCGAAGGCGACGGTGCTCGGCCGGAAGGCAGACATCGTCGTCCTCGACGAGATCAACTGCGCCGTCGACTTCGGCCTTCTGCCCGCCGCGGAGGTTCTCGACCTGCTTCGAAGAAAACCGGACGGAATGGAGATCGTACTGACCGGCCGCGGCGCGCCGAAGGAGATCATCGCGGCCGCCGACCTGGTGACGGAAATGCGTGAGGTGAAGCATTATTACGCGAAAGGCGTCGACGCCCGCGTGGGCGTCGAACGGTGATTTCGGCAGGGGAGGGCGACGTGTACAACGGGAAAAAGACGAAGGCGATCCGGGAGCACCGGTCCCGGTGGGAGCGGGAGCGTCTGAAGCCCCTTCTGTCGAAGGCTCCCGAAAGGCTCCGGCGGTTTTCCACGGTTTCCGACGAATTGATATCGGACCTCTACACCCCGGCAGACCTCGAGGAATTCGAATTCTCGAGGGACTTGGGATTTCCCGGGGAGTATCCGTTCACCCGGGGCGTCCAGCCGTCGATGTACCGGGGGCGTCTGTGGACCATGCGGCAGTTCTCCGGGTTCGGGTCCGCAGAGGACACGAACGCCCGATACCATTACCTGCTTTCCCAGGGGCAGACGGGACTCTCGGTCGCCTTCCACTTCCCCACGCTCATGGGGTACGACTCCGACCACGAAAGGGCCCGGGGGGAAGTCGGGATGTGCGGGGTGGCGGTCGACTCGCTGAAGGACATGGAGATCCTCTTCCACAAGATTCCGCTGGACCGGACCACCACCTCCATGACGATCAACGCCCCCGCGGCGATCCTTTTGGCCATGTACATCGCGGTGGCCGAGCAGCAGGGGGTCTCCTCGAAGAAGATCGGCGGAACGATCCAGAACGACATCCTGAAGGAGTACATCGCCCAGCACTCCTGGATCTTCCCGCCGGATCCCTCCGTGCGGATCATCACGGACATCCTCGCCTACTGCGCGGACCACGTGCCGAAGTGGAACACCATCAGCATCAGCGGATACCACATCCGGGAGGCAGGCTCGACGGCGGTCCAGGAGCTTGCCTTCACGATCGCCGACGGCATCGCCTACGTGCAGGCGGGCGTCGACGCGGGGATCCCGGTGGACAAGTTCGCCCCCCGTCTTTCCTACTTCTTCAATGCCCACATGGACTTCTTCGAGGAGATCGCCAAATACCGGGCCGCCCGAAGGATGTGGGCGAGGATCATGCGGGAGCGTTTCAAGGCCCGCGACGAGAACTCCTGGAAGCTTCGGTTCCATACCCAGACCGCCGGCGTGACGCTCACCGCCCAGCAGCCGATGAACAACATCGTCCGGGTGGCCCTCCAGGGGCTGATGGCGGTTCTCGGGGGGACCCAGTCCCTCCACACGAACTCCATGGACGAGACGCTGGCGCTTCCCACCGAGCAGGCGGTAACCATCGCGCTGCGGACGCAGCAGATCCTCGCGGAGGAATCCGGCGTGGCGAACTCCATCGATCCGCTCGGCGGGTCCTTTTTTGTCGAGAAGCAGACGAACGAGATGGAAGAGAAGGCGACGGCCTACATCCGGAAGATCGACGAGATGGGGGGGATGGTCGAGGCCATCAAGCGCGGCTACCCGCAGCGGGAGATCATCGACGCTTCCTACCACTACCAGCGCCTTCTCGAGAAGGGAGAGAAGAAGGTCGTGGGGGTCAACTGCTACGCGAGGGAAGAGGAGGAGCTCCCCATCCCGATCCTGAAGATCGACCAGGAGGTCGAGCGAAAGCAGGTCGCCCGCACCCGGGAGGTCCGCAAGAAACGGAACGCGAAGCGCGTCGCCTCCCGGATCGACGCCCTGAAGGACGCCGCCTTGTCCCGGCAGAACCTGATGCCCGTCATCCTCGACGCGGTGAGGGAATACGTCACGCTCGGGGAGATCTGCGACGCGTTTCGGGAAACGATGGGAACCTATACGGACCCGGCTTTCTATTAAAACCCACCAGGGGGAAGGAACATGGCAGGCGCGCTGGCGAAGGGAAGATCGGAAACCAGGCCGCGGAAGGGCATGCGGAAGATCAGGGTACTGATCGGGAAACCGGGGCTCGACGGGCACGACCGGGGCGCGAAGATCATCGCCCGGGCGCTGCGCGACGCAGGGGTGGAGGTCATCTACACGGGGCTCCACCAGACCCCGGAGATGATCGTCAACGCGGCCGTCCAGGAGGACGTGGACGCGATCGGCCTCTCGATCCTTTCGGGGGCGCACAATTACCTGTTCCCGAAGGTCGTGGATCTCCTCCGGGAGAAGAAGATGAAAAAGGTCGTCGTGTTCGGCGGCGGGATCATCCCGGACGACGACATCCCGAGCCTGCGGAAAAAGGGGGTCGACCGGATCTTCACCCCGGGGACGCCTCTCTCGGAGATCGTCGAGTACGTCAACCATCGCGTCCGGCCGAGGGGATAGCCGGCGGAAATCCGGATTGAAGAAAACTCCAACGAGGGAGGGTGACGTGAGACCGGTCTACATGGTTTCAGGAGGCGTGAGCAAGTTCGTCAAGGCGCGACCGGATGCAACGTTCCAGAAGATGGTCAAGGAGGCGTTCGACTATGCCTTCCGGGACGTCCCGAAGCTCCGGCGGGAGATGATCGACGGCTCGGTGG
>DASUAN010000194.1:0-5646 GCA_035763765.1 Candidatus Deferrimicrobiaceae bacterium | reverse complement strand
ACGATGCGCCGATTCCCCAAAAAAACCCGGAGGTGACCAATCATGGAATGGAACAGCAGGATCAAGGAGCTCGTCGCCGTGGGGGCGTCGATCACCGCCAACTGTCAGCCCTGCCTGCAATACCACACGGACAAGGCCCTCGAGTTCGGGGCGACCCCGGGGGAGATCGCGGCTGCGATCGAGACGGGCAAGCTGGTCCGCAAGGGCGCACACGCCGAGATGGACGCCTTCGCTTCCGATGTGAAAGCCGGATTGTGCAAATCGGACGCGAAGGAACCGGCCTGCTGCGGGTGACCGTAACCGGTCCACCGAACAGAAAACGACTTGCCCCGTAACTTGACGCGGAGAAAGGGGGGACGATCATGGAGAAAAGATATCCCGAAACCTACGACCGAATCCGAAGTCTGTTAGGCCAGTTGGGGAAAGAGGCGGAGGGCCCGATGACCGGATTCGGACAGCTGCACAAGCAGGCCCTGGCCGACGGCGCGCTCAGCGCAAAGTTCAAGGAGCTCATGACCTTGGCGATCAGCATCACCGCCCGCTGTGAGGGCTGCATCGCGGTTCACGTCCGCGGGGCGCTGCGGGCCGGCGCCACCCGGCAGGAGATCGTGGAGGCCATCGGAGTCGCCGTCTACATGGGAGGAGGCCCGGCGATGGTTTACGGGTGCGAGGCGTTCGAAGCCTTAGGGCAGTTTGAGGCCGCGGTCGCGCGTTAGCCGTTGCTTGCGCGGGGGTTGCCGTCCGTGCGGTTTCCCCTTACCGGTTGACCGTCTTCATCGATTCGGCCGAATACCGCATCCCGGAGACGGCGGACGGGGGAACCGCCGCCTCGATCCGGGCCACGTCGTCGGGAGCGAGGGAAAGATCGAGCGCCGCGGCGTTCTCCGCGAGCCGCTCCCGCCGTTTCGTCCCCGGGATCGGGATGATGTCCTTTCCCCGGGAAAGCACCCACGCGAGGGCCAGCTGCGCCGGCGTGCACCCCTTCTGCCGGGCGACCCCCTCGAACGCCTTGTACCGCTCGAGGTTCTTCTCCAGGTTCCCCTCCTGGAACCGTGGCAACCCGTGGCGGAAATCGTTCTCGGACAAGCCGGTCCTGCTCTTCACCCCCCCGGCGAAGAAGCCGCGTCCCAGCGGCGAGAACGGGACGAAGGCGATTCCCAGCTCACGGCAAGCGGCGAGCACCCCGTTCTCCTCGGGGTCCCGCGTCCACAGGGAGTATTCGCTCTGGACGGCGGCGATCGGGTGCACCGAGTGCGCCCGCCGGATGGTGGCGGCCGAAGATTCCGAAAGCCCGAGGTGCCGGACCTTCCCCTGCCGCACCAACTCTCCCATCGCGCCCACCGTTTCCTCGATCGGCGTGTCCGGGTCGACCCGGTGCTGGTAGTACAAGTCGATGACGTCCACCCGGAGGCGCCGCAGGCTCGCCTCGCAGGCGGATCGCACGTACTCCGGCTTCCCGCTCACTCCCTTCCAGCTCCCGTCCGCCCCACGCAGGAGACCGAACTTCGTCGCGAGAACGACCTGCTCCCTCCGGCCGCGGATCGTCTCCCCGACCAGTTCCTCGTTGTGCCCCAACCCGTAGATGTCGCTCGTGTCGAGGAAGTCGATCCCGAGGTCCAGGGCGAGAAGGATCGTGGCGACCGACTCCTCCCGATCCGCCGGCCCGTAGAACTCCGACATCCCCATGCAGCCGAGCCCCATCGCCGATACTTCGGGCCCACCCCTGCCCAATCTTCTCCGCTCCATCCCTGCCTCCCCTTCCGTCCCTTCCCGGAAAATGCCTCATTATAATCCCGCGGCCGGGAACACCGTGATGGTTGATCGCGGAAAACACTTCCAAGCGGGTCAAAGGTGTGCTGTCGGTGTGGAGTTTCGTGCCGGCGTGACAAACCGGGGTGCGTTTTCTTTGAAAGATGGGGACAGGATCACCGAAGGGACGTGCCGGCGATCACATGCCCCCGTTGGGCCTGATTACCATCCCCTCAAAGGATTCAAGCGGGCGGGCTTCCCGCCTTCATCCCTTTCCGGATCTTGTCCTTGAACTCGGGAGTGATCTCGTACTTGTGCACCGTCTTCGCGTGCTGGACCACGGCATCCATCAGTTCCTCCTCGGAATCCGCCGAAAGCGCCACGGTGCATTTCACATCGCCGGGGTAATCGCGACAATCGATGTATTTCCGTTCGCGAACGATTCGCGATCGCATTCGTTCCCCGAAAATGTCCGTTGTTTGCTCGGAAGGTGCCGTCTACTCGGGAATCCCCTTCCGGGGTGCGGGGCCGGGACACAACCCGGCCCGGTCATCTCGAGGCGACCCGTTTTTCATAACGAGGACGGAATGGACTGGTGATCGCAAAGGCAAGCTCCTCGAGGTAACGACCGTACTGATCTTCGGCGCTGTCCATGCGGAACGAGATGTCCCTGGAATTGGAATCGATGCCTGCCACCTTCCAGCTTCCCTGACGCGCATTGCTCCAGATCGTCGCCCCGCTCGCGGTTTCCCAATGCTTCGAAACCATCGAGATGTTCACGACCGCAGCCGCGCGGATGTACGAGAGGTCGGTCCCGACGCTGACCTTGGGTTTCATGTCGGAAATCTCAAAGCGTCCCGTGAAGATCGAGCTCACCCCGTATTGTTTCCCGATCGCTTTGACGGCCTCGATGTCCCATGCGTCCCGGCCCAGTTTTTTCAACAGCGGATCTTCCGGCCCCAATTCAAGAAAGCGTACCCGGGGCTGGGCGGTCTGGATAAAGCCCATGAATTTTTGGGTGGCGATTGGATCGAGCTTCCCCCCGGTGTTGGAGGCAAATTCCACGATGCCGATCGTCTGATACGGCTGCAAATCGATTTTCGGAGGAATTTCCACCACGACCTTGTGAGCGCATCCCAGGATCGAAAGAACGACCCCAAGGGATCCCAGAAGGATCAAAAAAGTGCGCAGTCTGGGAATTTTCCTATCGACGCTTCCTTCTGCCAACACGATGGAAACGACCCCCTTCCGAATGATTTTTCGGCGATACGCCCCGCAAAGTTTACCGAATGCCTCGCAGGGAAATCCCGAACGGATCAGAAGGGGTTCGCCCGCTCGTATTTCCAAGTCCCGGGAAGGAGGGTGCCGGACTTGCCGGAAGTTTTGTATACTGTATACGGATACCCGGGGGTCCGGCGGCATTGGGCCCTTCCGCTGCCGTCAAGTCGCCATCGAACAGGAGGAGACGCCATGCTGCGGAAAAAGCTCACGTGCAGGGCGATGGGGATGAACTGCGGATTCGAGGTCCACGACGAGTCGGAGGAGGAGATTCTCACGGCAGTCCGAGACCACGCGAAGAGGATCCACAAGATCGAGTTCGACGAACGCCTGATGCAGAAGGCGAGGGACCTCATCCGCCTCGACAAAGCCTGACCGAGCGGGGCGGCTTCCGCCGCCCCGAACCGGGGTTTGTCCGGGCATTCCCGCAGACCTCCTCACGCTGCGGAGGAGAAACGTGTCTCTTTGGCACACGCTGGACCCGGACGCTGCGACCCGAGCGCTGGGCTGCGACCCGGCGCGGGGATTGACCGAGGCGGAGGCCGCCCGCCGGCTGGAGGAAGGGAGGCCGAACGAGCTCTCCGGCCCCGCCGGCCGGGGGGTTCCGGAAATCCTCAAGGCGCAGCTGTTCCAGACGCTGGTCGCGCTGCTCCTGGGGGCGGCGGGCGTGTCGATCGCGCTGGGCAACCTCAAGGACGCCGTCGCCATCCTCGCCATCGTCGTTCTCAACGTCCTTCTCGGGTTCCGCCAGGAGCACCGGGCGGAAAAGGCGCTGGCGGCGCTGACGAAGCTGGCCGCGCCGGAGGCGAGGGTCCGGCGGGACGGCTGCGTGCGCGACATCCCGGCGCGTCTTCTGGTCCGCGGGGACATCGTCCTGCTGGAGACGGGAAACCTCGTGCCCGCGGACCTCAGGATCCTGTCGGCCGTCAATCTGCGGATCCAGGAGGCCTCCCTCACCGGGGAATCCGCACCGGTGGACAAGGGGAGCGCCGCGCTCGCCGGGGAGGATCTCCTGCCGGCGGAACGCACGAACATGGCGTTCGCGGGAACCTACATCGCCTCGGGCCACGGAGCGGGGGCGGTGACCGCGACCGGGATGGACACGGAGCTCGGCGCCATCGCGGGGATGATCCGGTCCGTCGCGCCGGAGCCCACACCCCTCCAGCGGCGGATGGGGCAGCTCGGCGGATCGCTCGCCGCCGCGGCCGTCGGCCTCATCGCCGTGGTCGTCCTCCTGGGGATTCTGCGGGGGGAGCCGCTGGGAGTGCTGTTTTTGACCGCCGTGAGCATGGCGGTGGCCGCCGTTCCCGAGGGGCTTCCCGCGGTCGTCACCATCGCGCTGGCCCTGGGGGCGCAGAGGATGCTGCGCCGCCGGGCCCTGATCCGCCGGCTTCCCTCGGTCGAGACGCTGGGCCAGGTCACGGTGATCTGCTCGGACAAGACCGGGACCCTGACCGAGAACCGGATGCGCGTCACGGTTCTCGAGGGGGTGGACGGAAGCCTCGATGCGGGGGAATCCGGGAAGGCCGTCCGGACCCTTCTGCTGGCGGGAGGGGCGCTCTGCAACGACGCGATTCTCACGCCCGCCGCGGCAAGGGACCCGTCCCTGCGGGTGCTGGGAGACCCGACCGAAGCGGCCCTTGTGGAGGCCGCGGCGCAATCCGGGCTTCGCAAGGACGAGCTGGAAAGGGAATGCCCGCGGGTGGGGGAGGCGGGGTTCGACTCCGTCCGCAAGCGCATGACGACGGTGCACGCCCTCTCCCCGGATCTGGGCACGGTGTCCGCGTGCCTTAACCCCGTCCGGGGGAAGGCGCGGTACGTGGTCTTCACGAAGGGCGCCGTGGACGGACTCCTCGAGGTCTGCACCGCCGTCTGGACGAAGAGCGGACCGGAGCCGCTCACCGGGCCGCGGCGCGAACGGATTCACGCGTCGAACGACCGGATGGCGGGCGAGGGCCTACGGGTCCTCGGCGTGGCGTTCCGGGCCCTCCCGGAGGTTCCGGGCCGATGGTCCCCCGAGTCGCTGGAACGGGAACTGGCCTTCGTGGGGATGGTCGGAATGACCGATCCGCCGCGCCCGGAGGTTCCCGAGGCGGTGCGGCGGTGCGGCGCCGCCGGAATTCGCCCGATCATGATCACCGGCGACCATGCGAAGACCGCGCTGTCGATCGCGCGTTCCGTCGGGATCGCGGAGGACGGCCCGGCGCTGACCGGGTCGGAGATCGCTTCCCTTTCCGACGACGACCTCGCGCTCGCCCTCGGGAAGGCGTCGGTGTGCTCGCGCGTAGCCCCGGAGCAGAAGCTGCGGGTGGTCACGCAGCTGCAGAGGATGGGGCACGTGGTCGCGGTCACGGGCGACGGCGTCAACGACGCCCCCGCCTTGAAGAAGGCGAACATCGGAGTGGCCATGGGAATCGCGGGAACCGACGTCGCGAAAGAGGCCGCCGACATGGTCCTGCTCGACGACAACTTCGCCACGATCGTCGCCGCGGTCGAAGAGGGGCGTGCCATCTACGGCAACGTCCGCAAGTTCGTCCGGTACATCCTGATGAGCAATTTCGGGGAGATCCTCGTCATGCTGGCCGGCCCGCTCCTCGGGATGCCCCTTCCCCTGCTTCC
>DASUAN010000193.1:0-5467 GCA_035763765.1 Candidatus Deferrimicrobiaceae bacterium | reverse complement strand
GACCCTGTTCCCCCGCCATACCGGCGGATAGGGGGCGAACCCGTCTCCGGCGTCGTCCCAGAACCGGTTCCGGGTAAAGCGGCATTGGAGGATCCCCTTCCGGCAAAGGGTGTCCCGCCACTCGTACCTCAGGAAATGGCGCTCGGCCGCCCGGCTTTCCGGCCGGAACCGGACGCGGATGGAGGGGGAATGCACCTCGTCCCCGAAGCCGGTCCCTGCGTTTTCCCCGCTCGTTTCCGGTGCCAGCCCACCCCGCACTTCCTCTTCCCCGCCCGACGGGCCGGGGGGGCGGTCGCTGCCCCGGTCGCCGCGCGTCCTTCCGTCGGAGTCCTTTTCGCGAAAGGATCGCCAAAGAGGGGGCCGCTCCTCCCGGTACACCGCGACGGCGACTACGCCCATCGCCGAATAGTCGCCGAAGGCGCCGGCGTACGAATCCCCGGGGCTCGTGAAGTAGAAGCGGTTGACCGTGTCCCGGGACGTCCGCCAGCCGTCGTAGACGGCCGACTCGTACGGGGACAGGATGTACATCCGCTCGCTGTTGCGCAGGTACGACTTTTCCCCGGAGATGATGTTCCTCCCGTCCACGGCCACGACGACGCCGACGCGCCGCCCCGTGTTGTTCCGGATCCGGATGCCGTACGGATCCCCTTTCTCCGCCTCCACGTAAGCGCGCAAGACGTCGGGACGGCCCGCCGAACCTACCCGGTACAGCGGGAGCACGCCCCGGGTGTCGGAGACCAGCTCCACGTCCACGGCGGCGGCCGAAGCCGCCGTCGCCAAGGCGAACAGGACGAACATCGAAACCAGCGGGAGAAGATGCCGCCCCGGCATGGGGGTGACGCACCTTGGGCTCACGGGATCGCTCCTTTCGTTCGAACGGGTTGTGGAGGGGGCGGCCGACCGTCCTTACCCCCATGGACACGCCGGGAGCCCCGAAGGTTCGTATTTTTCCCCGGGGGACTTTACGTTTCGACGCGTCGGGGCTACCTTCTTGGGATGAACTTCGTCTTCCTCTCCCCCCACTTCCCGCCCAACTACTACCCTTTCTGCGTCCGTCTCAAGGAACGGGGCGTGAACGTGCTGGGTCTCGCCGACGCACCCTACGAGGCGCTTCGTCCCGAACTGCGGGAGTCGATGAGGGAGTATTACCGGGTGGGCGACATGCACGATTACGGGCAGCTCCTGCGCGCCTGCGGGCATTTCACCCACCGATACGGGAAGATCGACCGGATCGATTCCCACAGCGAATACTGGCTCGAGACGGAGGCCCGTCTCCGCACGGACTTCCACGTGTTCGGCATCCAGGCAGACGAGATCGCCGAGGTCAAGGCCAAGTCGCGGATGAAGCGGAAATTCGAGCGGGCCGGCGTCCCGGTGGCCCGGGGCGAGGTGGTCCGGTCCCTGGAAGAGGGAAAGCGGCTCGTCGGGGAAACCGGTTACCCGGTGGTGGCCAAGCCCGACATCGGCGTGGGGGCGGCGACGACGTTCAAGATCGAAGGCGACGGGGATCTCGCCCGCTTCTTCGCGAACAAGCCCCCCGGGGACTTTCTCCTGGAGGAATTCATCCGGGGGCGTCTCTTCTCCTTCGACGGGCTCGCGGACCGGGACGGAAACCCCGTGTTTTTCACCTCCCACGCGTTCAGCCAGGGGATCATGGAGACGGTCAACGCGGACGACCACCTGTACTACTACTCCCTGCGGGAGATTCCGAAGGACCTGGAGGAAGCCGGTCGAAGGGTCCTGGCGGAGTTCGGCGTGCGGGAGCGGTTCTTCCACATCGAGTTTTTCCGGAGGGACCGGGACGACCGGATCGTCGCCCTCGAGGTCAACCTGCGTCCCCCGGGGGGGCTCACCACGGACATGTTCAATTACGCCAACGACATCGACATCTACGCGGAATGGGCGAACGTGGTCGTGCACAACCGGTTCGAGGCCGCCTGGTCGCGTCCCTACCACTGCGTCTACGTCGGAAGGAAAAACCACAAGGAATACGCGCATTCCTACGAGGAGATCCTCAGGACCTACGGGCATCGGATCCCCCACCACGAGCGGATCGACTCGATCTTCCGCGCCGCGATCGGCGACTACGGCTACCTGGCCCGTTCGCCCGACCTGGGGGAGATCCGCGAGGTGGCCGGGTTCATCCTGGAATTGAAGTAGGGCGCGCGGGCCGACGGGGGAAAGGGCCGTGAACGTCGAGTACCACCGCTGGCGGAGCGGGAACCTGAACCGGGAGATGGAGCTCAAGGTCTACGGCCACGGGGGGAAGCCCGTCCTCGTGTTCCCCGCCGCGGGGGGACGGTTCTACGAGTACGAGGATTTCGGGATGGTGGAGGCGTGCCGGCCGTTCCTCGAGGAGGGCCGGATCGTCCTGTTCACCGTGGACAGCGTGGACCGCGAATCCTGGCTCGATTTCGGGGCCCACCCCGCCGACCGCGTCCGCCGGCACAACGAATACGACCGGTACGTCGTCTCCGAGGTCGTCCCTTTCATCCGTTGGTGCGGCTTCCCCCAGGGGATCCTGGCGACCGGTTGCAGCATGGGGGGATACCACTCGGCGAACTTCTTCTTCCGGCACCCGGACGCCTTCGACGCGGTCATCGCCCTGAGCGGGGTCTTCCAGCTCGGCGGGTTCATCGGGGACTACATGGACGAGAACGTCTACTTCCACGTCCCCCTCGCCTATCTTCCGAACCTTTCCGACCCGTGGTACCTGGAGCGGTATCGGCGAAGCCGGATCGTGATCTGCGTGGGGCAGGGCGCCTGGGAGGACGAGATGCTGGCGGACACCCGGGCCCTGGAACGAATCCTGGCGGAGAAGGAGATCCCCGCCTGGGTCGACTTCTGGGGGCACGACGTGAACCACGACTGGCCGTGGTGGCGGAAACAGATGCCGTATTTTCTCGGGAAACTGGAATTTTGAGTCGGGTGGAACCTTTTGCCGGCATCGTGCATCTATAAATTCAAGAACTCATCATTTCCCTCCGATTGGTGAGCCTGGGAAGAGGGGGGCCGCACGTAGCAGGGCGGTCCCCCTTTTTCTATTCCGGCAAGGGAACCTATCCGTCTCCGTCGAGGAAAAGGTCCGGGAGCAGGGGGGCGCCGGGTTCGTACGCGTAGGGGGAGAAATCGGTAACCCCTTCCTCGCGCAGAACTTCCTCGTCGATGAAGAAGTTTCCCGTGCACGTCCGGCTGTTTCGCGCAAGGATCGCGTGGGCCGCGTCGGCCACGATCTCCGGCTTCCGGCAGTTCGAAAGGGCGACCGCCCCGCCGAGCATCGCGACCGCCGCCGTGGCGATCACGGTCCGGGGCCACAGCGCGTTCACCCCGATTCCGGCGTCCCGGAACTCCTCGGCCATCCCCAGCACGCACATGCTCATCCCGTATTTCGAGATCGTGTAGGCGCAGTGGTTCCGGAACCATTTTGGATCCATGGCCAGGGGAGGGCTCAAGGTGAGGATGTGCGGGTTGACCGACTTCCGAAGGTACGGGACGCAGGCCTGGGAGCAGGCGTAGGTCCCGCGGACGTTCACGCCGAACATCAGGTCGAACCGCTTCATCGGGGTCGCGAGGGTCCCGGTGAGGCTGATGGCGCTGGCGTTGTTCACCAGGACGTCGATCCCCCCGAACGTCTCCGCGGCCTTCGCGGCCGCCGCCTCGATCTGGTCCTCGAAACGCACGTCCACCGGGAGGGGCAACGCCCTGCCGCCCGCCGCCTCGATCTCCAAGGCGGCCGTGTGGATCGTCCCCGGAAGCTTCGGATGGGGTTCGACCGTCTTGGCCGCGATGACGACGTTCGCCCCGTCGGCGGCTGCCCGGAGCGCGATCGCCTTGCCGATGCCGCGGCTGGTCCCCGTGATGAAGATCGTCTTCCCTTTCAGCGCGGGCATCGATGCCTCCCGGAAGGCCGGCGCACCGACCCTACTCCCCTTCCGCCCGGGAGACGCGGTCGATGATCTCCCGCGCCTTGTCCCTGCCGCCGAGCCCGAAGGCCAGCCCCAGGGAGGCGAGCGTAATGAGGAACGCGCCGAACAGGAACCTCGTGGCCACGCGAAGCTGCTCGAGCGCCGTCCCCGCGGCGATGATGATGATGAGGTACTGGATCCCCTTCCCGAGCAGGTTCGCCTCCGTGATCTTCGCGGACACCGCAAAGGCCTTCGTGAACCGGCCCGCGAGCACCCCCAGCCAGATCCCCAAGCCCAGGATCACCAGGGCGAAGAAGAGGTTGGGAAGGAAGCTTACGAGCTCCTCGAGGAGCATCTCGATGGTGGTCAGTCCCAGGGCGTGCGCGGCCGTTCCCGAGAAGGCCAGGATCACGATCCAGAAGATGATCGCCCCGATGAGGTCGAAGAGGGGATAGCGGATGTCCCCGACCCCGAGGAACCGGAGGTAGGACCCCCGCTGGGCGAAGCGCTCCCAGCCGATCGAGTTCAGGATCTTGATCATGAGGAAACGGACGCCGAGGGCGATGGCGATCCCCACGACGAAGAGGAGGAGCGCGGCGAAGAAGTTGGGGAGGAATTCCCAGAACCTCTCCCACATGGTCTCGATGGGGCTCAGGAGCGTGTGTTCGCGCATGGGTCCTCCTTATCTGCCGGTCAGGATCCCGGAGATCCGGGACGATTTCTGCGGCTGGTACCGCTTGAGAAGCAGGGTGGGTACGCAGGCGCTTTGCATCACTTCCTCCGTGACATCGGGACCGAAGAGCGCGGAGATGCGCCCCGCATGCCGGGAGGCCCCCATCAGGAGAAAGTCCGTCTCCCTCACCTGTTCGACGATGCTCTTCGCGGCTTCCCGGGAACGGAGCACGATCTTTTCCACGGGCACGCGGAACGGAAGCTCCTTCGTCACCTCCTCCATCCAGGCCGCGACGTGATGCTCCTCCCCCTTCGGGGCGGAGTCGGATACGACCCGGAGGATCGCAACGGGGACCTTCAGTTCCTCGGAGATGGCGGGGGCGATGTTCACGGCCAGCCGGCAGGACGGCGTGTCCTCCACCGCCAGCACCACCCGCTTCACCTCGGTGAGGAGCTCCCCGCGGTAGATCGCCACGTTGCAAGGGGCGTGCTCCAGGACGTTGAGGAGCACGATCTCCTGGAGCTGTTCCATGACCCCCCCCTCCTCCCCCCCCATGGGGCCCAAGAGGATGAAATGGCTCTTCTCTTCCCGGGCCGTCTCGAGGATCCCGTAGGAGAGGCGATGGGAGATCTTGATCAGCCGGCGGAATTCCACCTTGTGGTCGTCGGCGATGTTCTCCCCGAGGCGCAAAAGCGTGCGCGCCTCCTGGACGCCCCCCGTGTACCGGGCCAGGGGAACCTTCGGGGGTGCCTCGATCACGGAAACCGCGGTCACCTCCCCCTCGTAGTTCTTCGCCAGCGCGCAGGCGATCCGCATGAGCGGCCGGACGTGCTCCTGCCGGAAGGGGACGACGAGCACCCGGTAGTCCTTCCGGGCCATCTCCGCTTCC
>DASUAN010000192.1:0-5010 GCA_035763765.1 Candidatus Deferrimicrobiaceae bacterium | reverse complement strand
TGGAAGACCTCATCCGCAGGAACAAGATCGTACTGTGACCCGGCGTGCGGGACCGTCCGTCTCCAAGGGGGGTTCGCTCCCATGAAGGCCGTCTGTTTTTCCGAGCACGGGGGCCTCGACAAGATCCGGTACGACGACCTTCCGGACCCCGTCCCGGGTCCGGGCCAGATCCGGGTCCGCGTCCGCGCGGCCTCACTCAACCACCTCGACCTCTTCGTCCGGAAGGGACTCCCGGGGATCGCGCTCGCGCTCCCGCACGTGATGGGAGCGGACGGCGCGGGCGTCGTGGACGCCGTCGGCCCGGGGGTGACGCGGACGAAACCGGGCGACGAGGTGGTTCTGAACCCGGGGATCCACTGCGGGGCGTGCGAGTTCTGCCTTCGGGGGGAACATTCCCTCTGCGTGGACTTCCGCCTTTTGGGAGAACACCTCTGGGGGACCTTCGCCGAATACGTCGTCGCCCCCGAGATCAACGCCTACCCGAAGCCGTCGGACCTCACCTGGGAAGAGTCCTCGGCCTTTCCCCTGACCTTCCTCACCGCCTGGCGGATGCTCGTCACGAAGGCGCGTGCGCGACCGGGGGAGTCGCTCCTCATCGTCGGAATCGGGGGAGGCGTCTCCCTGGCGGCGCTGCGGATCGCGATGCTGCTCGGGCTCACCGTCGGCGTCACTTCAGGAAGCGCGGAGAAGCTGACGCGCGCGAAGACGATGGGGGCGGAGTTCGGAATCGATCACGGGGCGTCCGACTTCGCCCGCGAGATCCGCAGAATCACCGGAAAGCGGGGGGTCGACATGGTGATCGATTCCGTGGGAAAAGCCACCTGGAGGCAGTCGATCGCCTCCCTGGCGAAAGGGGGAAGGCTTCTCACGTGCGGGGCGACGACGGGTCCGAACCCCGAGGAGGACATCGCCCGGATCTTCTGGAACCAGCTGACGGTCATGGGCTCCACGATGGGAACCCACGCCGAGTTCGCCGACATGCTCCGGATGGTTTCGGGGGGCCGCGTCCGCCCGGTCATCGATTCCGTGTTTCCCCTGGCCGACGCGAAGGAAGCCCTCCGCCGCCTCGAGGAGAAGAAGCAATTCGGGAAGATCGTCCTTCGGATCCCGGAACGGGACGCGTAGGCCCGATTGACCCCCGAAGGGCCGGCTGGCAGTCTACCGCACGGATCAACATCCTGCTCGCTGCTCACGCTGGTCAGCGAGAAGAAGAAGTAGGCGCAGCGATCGCTGCGCGGGGTTCTCAAGCGGGCGGCCTTTCCGGGCCGCCCGATCCTATTTCTGGCGCTGCCTAAGGATCTCCGCGTACACTTCCTTCCGGGACAGCCCCGTCCGGTCGGCGATCTCCCGGGCGAGGTCCCGGGACGACCCGGTGGCCTCCTCGAGAGCCGCGCTGACGATCTCCTCCACGGACAGCTCGACGGTCTTCGCCCCTCCCCCGACCACGATCGTGATCTCGCCCAGAACCGACTCGCGACGGGAGAACTCCGCGGAAAGCTCGGGGAGCGTCCCCCGCAGGATCTCCTCGTGGATCTTGGTGAGCTCCCGCACGACGCAGGCCCGCCGCTCCCCGAAGATCTCCGCGGCTTCCCGAAGGAAGTCCGCGAGGCGCTGGGGAGCTTCGTAGAAGATCATCGTTCTCGTCTCCGGAACGAGCGCCTGCATCGCCTTTCGGCGCTTCTCCCGGCGGACCGGCAAGAACCCCTCGAACGTGAAGTGGTCGGTCGGCAGCCCGGACACCACGAGCGAGGCGACGAGCGCCGAGGGGCCCGGAACCACCTCGATGCGCACGCCCGCGGCGATCGCCTCCCGCACCAACTCGTACCCGGGGTCCGAGATGGCGGGCGTGCCCGCGTCGGACACGAGCGCCACGCTTTCCCCGTCCCGAAGCCTGCGTAGGATGCTGACCCCGGCGCGCACCTTGTTGTACTCGTGGAAGATGAACAGGGGGGTCCGGATCTCGTAGCGGTTGAGGATCTTGACGGTCCGCCGCGTATCCTCGCAGGCGATCACCGCGACTTCCTTGAGAACGCGGATCGCCCGCAGGGTGATGTCCTCGAGGTTTCCCAGCGGCGTGGCCACGATGTACAGCGTTCCGGTGCTCATGTTCGTCTCCCCAAAGAAAGCCGCTCCGTTTCCCTTTGGAATGAACCTTCTACAGCTTCCGCTTGTCGATGACGCGCACCGCCTTCCCGTCGGTCCGGGCGATCGTCTTCTTCTCGACGAGCTTGATCTCGACACTGATCCCCAGCTCCTGGGCGAGCCGTTTCCGGATGAGTTCGACCATCTCCTTCTGCCGGCGCATCTGGTCGAAGAAGATCGACTCGGAGACCTCCACCAGCACGGTCACTTCGTCCATCGCCCCTTTCCGGTCGATCACGATCTGGTAGTGCGGCTCCGTCCCCTCGATCTCGAAGAGGACGGCCTCGATCTGGGACGGGAAGACGTTCACCCCCTTGATGATCAGCATGTCGTCCGTGCGGCCGGTCACCCGGGTCATCCGCCGCCCCGTTCTTCCGCAGGGGCACGCGTCCGACAGGATGCTCGTCAGGTCCCGGGTCCGGTACCGGATCATCGGGAACGCCTCCTTGGTGAGCGTCGTGATCACGAGCTCTCCGATCTCCCCCGGGGGCGCGGGCGAAAGCGTATCCGGGTCGATCACCTCGACCAGGAAATGGTCCTCGTTGATGTGCAGGCCGCGCTGCTCCAGGCACTCCCCGGAGACGCCGGGGCCGATCACCTCGGAAAGCCCGTAATTGTCCGTGGCGATGATCCCGAGCCGATCCTGGATCTCCTTCCGCATCCGGTCCGACCACGGCTCCGCCCCGAACAGGCCGTATTTCAGGGAGAGGGCGGACATCGGGATCCCCGCGTCCCGAAGCGTCTCCGCCACCAGCAGGGCATACGAGGGAGTGGCCACGAGGGCCGTGGTCTTGTAGTCTACCATGATCTTGATCTGCCTCTGGGTGTGCCCGCTCGACGCCGGGATGACCGAGGCCCCGATCCGCTCCGCGCCGTAATGAAGCCCAAACCCCCCGGTGAACAGCCCGTATCCGAAGGCGATCTGCACGACGTCGTCCTTGGTGACGCCGCCGGCCGTGAGAATCCGCGCCACGAGGTTGCTCCACGTCCGGATGTCGTTCCGCGTGTAGCCGACGACCGTGGAGGTGCCGGTGGTTCCGGAGGAAGCGTGGATCCGCACCACCTCCCGCATCGGGACGGCGAACATCCCGTAGGGGTAGTTCTCCCGAAGGTCCTCCTTCGCCGTGAAGGGGAGGCGGGAAAGATCGGCCAAGGACCCCACGTCTTCCGGGGAGATCCCCGCCTCGTCGAACTTCTTCCGGTAGTAGGGAACGTGGGCGTAGACGCGGTTTAAGGTCGACTGCAGCCGCTCGAGCTGAAGCTGCTCGCGCTCCTCGACGTCCATCAATTCCTTGTCCGGCTCCCAGTACATCGTCATCCTCCTGTCCTGTCCCCTTTCAGCCGTTCAGGTCTCTGCCCAGGTACGCGCGCTGGACGTCCCGGTTCGCGAGGAGGTCCTCGGAGGGACCCTGCAGGACCACCCTCCCCGTCTCCAGCACGTACCCCCGGTCCGCGATGGAGAGAGCCGCCCGGGCATTCTGTTCCACGAGGAGAATCGTGATGCCGAACTCCTTCCGGAGGCGGGAAATGTGGGCGAAGATCTCCCGCACCATCATCGGGGCGAGCCCCATGGAAGGCTCGTCCAGCAGAAGCATCCGGGGTCGTGAAAGAAACGCGCGGGCGATCGCGAGCATCTGCTGCTCCCCTCCGGAAAGCGTCCCGGCAAGCTGTCTTTCCCGTTCCTTGAGCCTCGGGAATAGGGTGTAGACCCGTTCGAAGTCCTCCTCCACCCCTTCCCCCTTCCGGTTCCGGTACAGGAGGTACGCCCCGAGGACCAGATTTTCCCGGACGGTCATCGGGGCGAAGATCTGCCGGCCTTCAGGAACGAGCGAACATCCGAGCGACACGATCCTCTCGGTCGGCAAGGTCTGAAGTTCCTGTTCCCCGAAGAAGATCTCGCCCCGCCGGGAGTCCATCAACCCCAAAATCGCCTTCAAAAGCGTCGTCTTGCCTGCCCCGTTGGCACCGATGACCGTGACGATCTCGCGCGGGCCGATGTGCATCGACACTTTTCTCAAGACCCTGAGACTTCCGTATCCCGCCTCGAGGTTCTTGATCCTAAGCATCGTTCTCCCCGAGGTAGACCCGGATCACTTCCCGGTCTTTCTGGATGGCCGAGGGAATGTCCTCGGCGATCTTCTGCCCGTAGGAGAGAACGACGATCTTGTCGGAGATGTCCATCACGAGCGACATGTCGTGCTCCACGAGCAAGACGGTGACGCCCCGTTCCCGGATCCTGCCGATCAGTTTTCCGATTTCGGCCGTCTCCCGGATGTTCAACCCCGCCGCCGGCTCGTCGAGGAGGAGAATCCGGGGTTCGCAGGCGAGCGCCCGCCCGAGTTCGACGATCCGCTGCTGTCCGTAGGAAAGACTCGTTGCCTCGGCGTCCTCCAGGGCGTCGATCCCCAGGAACGCAAGAATCTCCCGGGCCTTCTCCCGGACTGCGCGCTCCTCTCTCCGGGTGAAGGGAAGATGGACCATGCAGGCGACGAAGCCGCCCCGGCTGTGGACGTGGCGCCCGACGAGGATGTTCTCCAGGACGGTCATCTTTGGAAAGAGACGGATCTGCTGGAAGGTCCTCGCCAGCCCACGCGCCGCGATCTGGTGGGGCGGCAGTCCCAGCACGTCGGTACCGTCGAAGACGACCGAACCCCGGTCCGGCCGGAGAAATCCGGAAATCAGGTTGAACAGCGTCGTTTTCCCCGCCCCGTTCGGCCCGATGAGCGCCTTGATCGCCCCCTGGGGAACCTCGAACGAAACATCGTCGACCGCCTGGACCCCGCCGAAATTCTTGCTCACTCCCCGGACCGACAGCAGCATCAGGAGGCATCCTCCCTCCCCCGGGTATCCGAAAAGAGCCCCCGAAGG
>DASUAN010000191.1:0-7578 GCA_035763765.1 Candidatus Deferrimicrobiaceae bacterium | reverse complement strand
TGAGCAGGCCTCCGGATACCGGCGCCTTCTCCACGGGGAGGCTGTCGCGATGGGACTTGCCTGGGAGGCGGTGTTTTCCCGCCGACAGGGGGTGACGCCCCCGGGGCTCGAGCGAAGGATGATCGATCTGCTTCTTGTGTTGGGATTTCGGCTCGACGACCCCGAGGTGCCGCTTTCGGCAATCGTCGCGGCGATCGGAATGGACAAGAAGCGGGTGGTGTCGGACATCGACATGCCGCTGCTGACCGGCCCGGGTTCCTGCGCGTTGCGGCGCATTCCGGTTTCGATCCTCGGAGAGGCCCTGCCCGCCGTCCGCGAGGAGATCCGGGCGATCCTGCGGGACCGGACCGGGGAGGCGAAGCTCAAGGAGGGGGCGTTCGAGCTTCGTCCCGCCGACCGGCCCCTCGAAGAGAGAGCGGAAGCGGGCGAAATCGCTACCGGCCCGCCTGCCGAGAAGACCATCTCCCCCCCGGATTCCTCTTCGATGGAGACGGCGGCGCCGATCCGGACGGTCACGATGGCGAGCGTATATTGGGACCAGGGGAGACAGGAGGAAGCGAGGCGGATCATCGAGGGGATCCTGCGGGAGAACCCCGAAGACCCGCGGGCGCTCGCCTGGCTTTCGGAGCGTGAGGGAAAACCAAAAGGCGAGAGGGTGCGGGAGAAAAGGAAACCGAGGGAGGACAAGGCGGTATCCTCCTTGACCGCCTTTCTCGAGAAGATGGCGAGGGAGTACGGATATGACGTTTCGCGACATCATTGAGGGGATGCACCGGAAGGAGCCCGCGGTACGAGGGGGAGCCCTGGCCGGCTCCGACGGCCTGGCCGTGGAGGAGTGGAGTGCGAGCGCCGGGCTCGATCTTTCCGCCCTTTGTGCCGAGATGGTCCAGTTTTTCAAGGAAAGCGGACGCTTGGCCCGGGAGCAGGGACTCGGTACCGCCTCCGAGGTCTTCATCTCCGGGGACGAGGGACTGGTTTTCTTGCGGAGAGTGACCTCCGACTACTATCTTCTGCTCATCGCGTCGCGGGAGGCGGTTCCCGGAAAATGCCGGTTTCTCCTGCGGCAGGGCGCCTCCCGGGCCAGGGAGATGCTCTGATGGCCGCTTCCCGCCCATCCCGTCTCTCGAAGGAAGGAAGGCGTTCGGTTCCCGGCGTGGCGTACCGAATCCTGTTCATCGACGGACCGAACCTCAACGTCCTGGGAAAGCGGGAGCCGGGCCTCTACGGGAAAAAAACCCTGGCCGAAATCCGGCGCGAGGTGACCGAAGCCGCCCGGGAGGAAAGGGTTTCCGTGGAGTTTTTCCAGTCCAACCATGAGGGGGAGATCGTGACCCGACTCCAGGAATCCAGGGGCGGCGCTGACGGATTGGTGATCAACCCCGGCGGGTACACCCACTCGAGCGTGGCGATCCGGGACGCCTTGATCTACGCGGGTCTCCCCGCCGTGGAGGTCCACCTGAGCAACCTTGCCCGCCGGGAACCGTTTCGGAAACAATCCCTGATCGAGGACGTGGTGATCGGCCGGATCGCGGGGTTCGGCGGATTCGGATACGTATTGGCCCTCCGCGCCCTGCTCGATCATCTGCGCAGGGAAGGCGGAATTGCCGCGGAGTAACTTCCAGGGGACGGTATTCGATTCGCGGATCCGGAGGCTCCTGGGCATCCTCGCGAGGCGGAAGGTTTCCCTGTTCCTCTGCGTCCGGATGACCAACATCCGCTATCTCACGGGTTTCAGCGGAAGCGACGCCGCTCTGCTCGTGTCGCCCGAGGGCGTGACCTTCGTGACCGACGGCAGGTACACGGAGCAGGCCCGCCAGGAAGTGCGCGGAGCGGAGATCGTCGTTTCCGACAGAAAGTGGTCGGTGGTGTCTCGCCGGATCCGGGCGGCGATTCGTCGGTCCGGGCCCGGACGAACCTCAAGGATCGGCTTCGAGTCCCGGCATCTTTCCGTGGAGATCTATCGGTTCCTCGGCGGGCGGAAGGACGGGAAATGGATGGCGATGGGGGACCCGGTCGAAACCCTCCGGATGCGAAAGGAGGAGGCGGAGATCCGTGCCGTGGAGGAGGCGGCGGTCGTCGCCTCCGGCGCCCTTCTCGAGGTGCTTGCGGCGGGAGTGCGGGGACGGGCCGAGAGAGAAGTGGCCGCGGACCTCGAGCGCGGGATGAAGATTCTGGGGGCGGAAGAGCCGTCTTTCCGGGCGATCGTCGCCTCGGGGGCGCGTTCCGCCCTCCCTCACGCGGAGCCCACGGGTTCCCTGATCGGCCGGGACGAGGCGGTCATCATCGATTTCGGGGCTCGTCGACGGGGATACTGCTCCGACGAGACCGTTTCCGTCCTGCCCGCACGCCCTTCCCGTTCGCTGCGCAGGGTGTTCGACGCGGTAAAGCGCGCACAGGAAAGGGGGATCCGGGCGATCCGGCCAGGAGTCCCTTGCAGGGAGGTGGATTCCCGGGTGCGGGAATCGCTGGACCGTTCCGGATATTTGAAGTATTTTGTTCATTCGTCGGGACATGGGGTGGGGCTCGACATCCACGAACGCCCCTCGCTGTCTCCCCGGTCGAAGGATCGGCTTGCCGAGGGAATGATCGTGACCGTGGAACCGGGGGTGTACCTCCCCGGGGTAGGGGGGATCCGGATCGAGGACATGATCCGGGTCACGGGAAGGCGGGGGGAGCGAGTGACCTACCTCCCCAAGCAGTCGCCGCTGCTCCACTAAGGGGGAAAGGGGCATGTACTCCACCACGGATTTCCGAAACGGACTGAAGATCGAGTTCGGGGGGGATCCGTTCGTGATCGTGTATTTCCAGCATGTGAAACCCGGCAAGGGGGGGGCGTTCGTCCGGACGAAGCTGAAGAACCTGAAGACCGGTGCGGTCCTGGAGCACACCTTCCGCAGCGGGGACAAGGTCGACAAGCCGGACCTCGACGAGCGCGAGATGCAGTTCATGTACGAGATGGAGAAGGCCTACCACTTCATGGACACCACGACGTACGAGCAGATCTACCTGGATGAGGAACACATGGGGGAAGCCGCCAACTACATGACCGAGAACCTCCGGGTCAAGATCCTGTTTTTCAAGGGAGAGCCGATCGGCATCGAACTCCCCATCTTCATCCATCTGGAAATCGTCGAGACGGAGCCGGGGATCCGGGGAGATACCGTGAGCGGGGCGACCAAGTCGGCCCGGCTTTCCTCGGGGGCGGTGGTTCAGGTTCCCCTCTTCCTCAACGTGGGGGATCGGATCAAAGTGGACACACGGACCGGCGCGTATATTGAGCGAGCGTAAGGGGAGCGACATGAATCTGAAAGAGATACGGGAAATCCTCGAACTTCTCAAGGGAACCGACGTGACCGAGCTGGAAGTGGTCCGGGGAGAAAGCGTCCTGAAGGTCCGGCGGGGTCCGGCCGGCGAATTCCGGCCCGTCGGCGCCGTGCAAGCCCCCCCCCTCCCCCGGTTTCTGCTCCGGCAGAGGCGCCTCCACCCGCTCCCGCGAAGGAACCCCCGAAGGCGACGTTCAAGGAGATCGTCTCCCCGATCGTGGGGACGTTCTACCGGGCGCCGGCTCCCGATGCGGCTCCCTTTGTCGAAGTCGGGAGCCGCGTCAGCAAGGGGCAGGTCCTGTGCATCGTCGAGGCGATGAAGATCATGAACCAGATCGAGTCCGACGCGAGCGGGGTCGTCGTGGCCATCCTCGTCGAAAACGCGCAGCCGGTGGCCTACGGCCAGCCGCTGTTCCACGTCTCTCCGGAATAGGGGACGGCATGATTCACAAGGTGCTCGTCGCCAACCGGGGAGAGATCGCGGTCCGCATCATTCGAACCTGCCGCGAGATGGGGATCCGGACCGTCGCCATCTATTCCACGATGGACAAGGACGCAATGCACGTGCGGATGGCGGACCAGGCCGTCTGCGTGGGGCCTCCGCCGAGCGCGGAGAGCTACCTCAACGTCCCCTCGATCCTGAGCGCGATCGAGATCACCGATTCGGACTCGGTCCACCCCGGGTACGGATTCCTCGCGGAAAACCCGGCGTTCGCGGAAATCTGCGAGAATTACGGCGTGAAGTTCATCGGGCCGTCCTCGGAATCGATCCGCCTGATGGGCGACAAGATCGAGGCTCGTCGCGCGGTGCGCAAGGTGAGGGTGCCGACCGTTCCCGGCAGCGACGGAGCGATTACGGAGGAAGAGGAGGGGCTTCGGATTTCGAAGGAGATCGGATTCCCCGTGATCCTCAAGGCGGCCGCGGGAGGGGGCGGCCGGGGGATGAAGATCGTCCATTCCCCGGCGTCCTTCATCAACGCCTTCCTCACCGCCCAGTCGGAGGCGCTTTCCGCCTTCGGCGTTCCGGATGTCTACATCGAGAAGTATTTCGAGCACGCCCGGCACGTCGAAGTCCAGGTGATGGCCGACAAGTTCGGAAACGTGATCCACCTGGGGGACCGGGACTGTTCCGTCCAGCGGCGCCATCAGAAGCTGATCGAGGAGGCCCCTGCGCCTTTCCTCCCCGCGCGGGTCCGGAACCGGATCCACAAGGCGGCGGTCGACGCCGCCGCCGCGGTGCGGTACAACAACGTCGGGACCGTCGAATTCCTGTACATTTCCGACGGGGAGTTTTACTTTCTCGAGATGAATACGCGGATCCAGGTCGAGCACCCCGTCACCGAGATGATCACGGGCGTGGACATCGTGCGGGAGCAGATCCGGATCGCCGACGGGAAGAAACTCCGGTACGACCAGAAGACGGTCCAGTTCCGCGGGCACAGCATCGAGTGCCGCATCAACGCGGAGGACTCCGAGACGTTCACCCCGTCGCCGGGCCTCATCAAGTCGTGCGAATTCCCCGGAGGGGTCGGGGTCCGCGTCGACACCGCGATCTATCCCGGCTACACGGTTCCCTCCACGTACGACTCCCTTCTGGGAAAGCTGATCGTGCATGGGGAGGACCGGAACGAGGCGATCATGCGGATGCGGCGGGCGCTGGAGGAGATCCGTATCGAGGGGGTGAAGACGACGGTCGAATTCCACAAAAAGCTGATGATGGATACGGATTTCACGGAGGGGCGTTTGTGGACAAAGTTCGTGGAAAAACGGGCATAATGACCAAATGATCCGCGGATGCCCCCGGCGGATCCGAAAGGAGAGCTGACCGAGTTGGGTTTGTTCGATTCCTTCAAGCGGAGGTTCACCTCAAAGGCGGTCGATGAGCGAACCTCCCTGTCCCGGAAGGTGCAGGATTCTCCGCAGGATCCTCAGGCACGGCAGAAACTGGGGCTCTATCTCCTCCGGCAAGGGGAGATCGTGGAGGGGACCGACCAGCTTGCGAGAGCCGCCATCCTGTATGAAAAGAACGGGTTCACGACCAAGGCCATTGCCGTCGTCCGGCAGATGCTCAAGAACGATCCCTCCAACGTCGATTTCCAGCGCTGGGTCATCCGGTTGTTCGCCCAGCAAGGGCACACGGGGGATGCCCTGAACGAGCTGCAAAAGGTCGCATCGGGGGCGAGCGAGATCAAGTTCGCCTCCGACGAGAAGCGACTCGAATTCTACCAGTCGGTTTCGGAAAGCATGCCCGACAATCCGCTTCCTTTTCTCCTCATGGCGGATCTCCACCTCTATCACAGGAAGTTGTTCGATGCCGTCAATGAGATGGAGCGGGCCGTCCCCCTCGTCGCATCCTCCGGGATGGAGAAGGAATTCGGGGGGAGGATGAACGTCCTGTCTTCCCTCGCGGGGGAGCATCCCGATCTGCTCGAGCCCTGCGGATTCCTTTGGATCGCCGTCGGGAAATACGACGATGCCCTCCCGTTCCTGGAGAAGGCGGCGGAAAAAGGGCGGAGCCGGGAAGGCCAACGTCAGAAAAAGGCGGCGGATCAAGTACTTGCCGCAGTGAAGGAAGGTCGGTCGGCCAACCTTGCGGGAGCGATGTCTTTCGAAGAGGCTGCGGAGAGGCTCTCGGAGATCCGGGAACCCGACACGTTTCCGGCGGCGGAACGGACTGTGCACACCGGAGGAGAGCCCGAAGATCAGAGGATCCTGCAGAGCGCCGTGGAGAAGCTTCAGGCGAAAGTGAAGGAGGAGATCGGGGAATCCGACCTGGAGACGCGGTACAACCTCGGGATCGCGTACAAGGAGATGAGTCTTCTGGACGAGGCCATCGAGGAATTCCGCCTCTCCCGGTCGAACCCTTCCCTTTTTCTGGGGGCGTCATGCCTCCTTGCGGAGACGATGGCGGAAAAGGGAGAGATCCCCGCTGCCATCGGGACGCTCGACGAGGTGCTGTCGTCGGGAAGGCTCGAGCCGATCGAAGCGAGGGATGTCCGATACCAGAAGGCGGTTCTTCTTTCCCGAAGCGGGAAGGAAGAGGGGGCAAGGAAGATTTTCCTTTCCCTGTATGAGGAATTTCCGGACTACCGGGACCTCAGGGAGCGTGTGCAGAAATTCCGGGGATGAGCATTCCCGTTGCAACGGGTGTCTGATCTGTGATAAAGACCAGAGAAAATGCGGGCGTAATTCAGGGGTAGAATGCAAGCTTCCCAAGCTTGACGTCGCCGGTTCGAATCCGGTCGCCCGCTCCATATTGCTTACCAGGGTCTTCTCTTTTGAAGGGCCCCTCACAGAGGAGGGGCCCTTCGCTTTTCACCGATTTCCTTTATAATTTGTCCTTATGGCGAGGCGACGGGCGTGGTGGTTCGGCATGGGGATCATCTTCGTCGTCCTCCTTGCCTTCGGCGCATGGCGGCTTCTCCAGGAGGTTCCCGGCCTATTGGCAAAGGCTGAGGATACGATCCGGAAAGAGGCCGAGGCCCTGGGCATCCGGGTTTCTTTCCGGGACCTGCGGTTCCACCCCCTCCATCTCCGCGTCTCCGCCGAAGACCTCGATATCCGGGACGGCATCGCGGGCATTCCCCTTGCCCACGCGGAACATGTCGAGGCCTCTCTTTCCCCCAGGCGGATCCTTTGGGGACAGTCGCCGGTGTCCCGCGTCCTCGTCCGGTCGTTTTCCGTTCATGGGGGCGAGGCGAATCGTCCTCTGCTGGAGAAGTTCCGCGCCTCCGAAAAGCGCGAGGGGAAGGGAGAGATCCCCGAGATTCTCCTCATCGACGGCGAGGTCCACATCGGCCCTCTTGGCCCGCTCGAGGGGGGAGAGGCGAAGGTCTCCGAAGTGCGCATTCGGCCCGTCCGGTTTCTTGGAACGCGCATCACGGCGAAGGTCAGTCGGGTTGCCGGAAGGATTTCCCTGCCGGGCGAGGGGAGCGGGAACGTCCCCTTCGATTCGGCGGAGGCGGACTTTTTCCTGAAGGGAGATTCCGTCCGGGTCCGCAAGCTCCATGCTTCGGGGCCTTCGGCGAAAATCACCCTGTCGGGGGAATGGGACGGGCCGAATCGGACGGTGGCCCTGCAGGGATCCGGGGAGCTGGACATCGCCGAATGGACGGCTTCCCGAGCGGTCGGAGGGGACTGGATCCGCCCCGTCGCGACGGAAGGAAAGATCACGTTCTCCGCCGGGGTGGACGGGCCCCTCGAAGATCCGGAGGGAGCGGGGAAGGTGCTTGCGCGCGACCTCGTGTTCCTGGGA
>DASUAN010000190.1:0-2749 GCA_035763765.1 Candidatus Deferrimicrobiaceae bacterium | reverse complement strand
TGCTTGCGACCGGCAACGAGCTGGTCGAACCGTGGGAGGACGCCTCGGGTCCGATGATCCGAAACGGCAACGCCCATTTTCTCCTCGCGGCGCTCAACCATACCGGGTATCGGAAGGTCCGCTACCTGGGAATCGTCCCGGACGACCGGGAAGCGATGATCGCGAAGATCCGGGAGGGACTCGGTTCCGACTTCCTCCTCGTGTCGGGCGGGGTCTCCGTGGGCGACGTGGACATCGTCCCGGAGTGCCTCGCCGCCTGTGGCGTCCGGAAAATTCTGCACAAGGTGGCGGTAAAGCCGGGGAAGCCGCTTTTCGTGGGGGAGTCTCCCGGGGGGGGAATCGCGGTCGGGCTGCCCGGGAACCCCGTGGCCGTGCTGATCCACTTCTCCATGTACATCCGTCCGCTGCTTCTCAAGGCTTCCGGGGCAAAGGAAGTTTTCCCGAAACCGATCCTGCTGCCTCTCGCGGAGGATGCGGAGAACAAGAGCGGGGGGAAGAAGTTCGCCATCGGCCGGCTCACGAGGAAGGGAGGCAGGACGCTCGTGGCCGAGATCCCCTCCCACGGATCGGGGGACTTCGTGTCGGCCTGCCAAGCGGAGGGGGTCTTCGAGATTCCGCTCGGCACATCCCGCCTTCCCGCAGGGGAGATCGTCCGATTCCATCCCATCTGGGGGGGGTTCCTCTGGAATGAAGGGTGAGCCCGACTCCCCCTCTTTCCGGTTCACCCGCGAGGAGATCTCCGGCTCCCTTGGCGATCTCGGGACGTTCCTCCCACTGACCCTGGGGTACATCGCCCAGTGCGGCCTGTCCCCGGCCCCCGTCTTCTTCTTCGCGGGATTGTGGAACGTCGTGACCGGCCTCCTCTTCCGTCTGCCGATCCCGGTGCAGCCGATGAAGGCCATCGCGGCCGTGGCGATCGCCGAGGGGATGAACCCGGGGGAAATCGCCGCGGCAGGCATCCTCATGGGAGGGATGGTCTTCCTCATCGGGATCTCCGCCCGCGCGGGCAGCATCCTCTCGCTGACCCCCTGGCCCGTCGTCCGGGGAATCCAGCTGGGGATCGGCCTCAAAATTCTCCTGGCCGGGGTGCAGGCCATCCTTCCCCTCCCGCTCGTCGGCTGGGACAGCCTCCTGGTGGGGGCGATCGCCGTCTCCCTGATCGTCCTCTCCTCGTTCCATCGGAAGGTGCCGGCGGCGCTCATCCTTTTCTTTTTGGGATTTTGCCTTCTTTGGGTCTCCCGGCCCGGGCTGTTCGGGAACCTCGGTCTCGCCCCCTGGACCCCGGAACTTATCGTTCCCTCTCCCGCCGACTGGTGGCGAGGGTTCACGAAAGGGGCGATCGCCCAAATTCCGCTCACGCTCCTCAATTCCGTCGTGGCCGTATGCGCCCTCTCCGGGGACCTGTTCCCCGGGAAAAAGATTCCCGAGGCGAAGATGGCAAGGAGCGTCGGGGTGATGAACCTGTTCTCCTGCTGGTTCGGCGGGATGCCCGTTTGCCACGGAGCCGGCGGCCTGGCGGGACAGTATCACTTCGGAGCGAGGACCGGCGGTTCGGTGGTGTTTCTGGGCGGGATGAAAATGGTCGTGGGGGTCGCCGCTGCGTCGGCGCTGCTGTCCCCCCTCAAGAACTTCCCGCAAAGCATCCTCGGGGCGCTCCTTATCTTCGCGGGACTGGAACTGTCCCTTCCCGCCCGCGATCTTCCCGGCAGGGAGGATTTCCTGGTGGCTCTCCTCACGGCGGGACTGATCCTGTCGGTGAACGTGACGGCCGGCTTCCTGGCCGGCATCCTCTTCTGGACGATCTTCAACGGGAGGAAGCACGGATGAAGGAGCGAAGGCCCCGGATCCGGAACGTGTCGGCCGCCATCCTGGCCGGGGGCAGATCCCGGCGGATGGGAAGAAACAAGGCGCTCCTCCCCTATGGGGGAAGGCCGCTGATCGCTCACGTCTTCGAAACCCTGGAATCCCTGTTCGAGGATGTCTTCCTCGTCACCAACGATCCCGGGCCGTTCGATTTTCTTCCATGTCCCAAGATTCCCGACAGGGTTCCGGGGAAAGGGCCGATCGCAGGGGTCGACGCCGCTCTCTCCCATAGCCGGAACCCTTTTGTTCTCGCGGTCGGGTGCGATGTCCCTTTCCTGTCCCCCCGGTTGCTTGGATTGCTGGCGGGGAAAGCGGAGGGATCGGACCTGGTGATTCCCCATGGACCGAGCGGACCGGAACCGCTCTGCGCCGTTTACGGGAAGGGAAGCCTTCCGCTGATCGAGGAATCGCTGCGGACAGGCGACTTGCGGCTCATGGACCTCGGGAAACGGTTGCACACCAGGGAGATCCCTATGGCGGAGGTCGCTGCGGTCGACCCGGGGTTTCGCTCCTTCCGGAACATCAACACGCCCAAAGAGTATCGAGCCCTCACCGGAACAGAGCTGTGAGGTAGAGCCGGCATGGGTAGAATAGCTGGATTAGCCAAATCCTTAAGAGGAAAGGGAGAGGACCGATGGCGAAAACTCCCCCAAAGCACTACCTAGGGCTCAAGAAGCGGTACGGGAAGGTGATCGATTCGGTCGAGGCGCTGGGACAGGCGTTGAAATCGGCGGGGCCGCTGGACGAGAAGTCGGCCCAGTTGATCCAGCTTGCCGCTGCAGCGGCCATCCGCTCGGAAGGATCGGTTCACAGCCACGTTCGGAGGGCTTTGGAAGCCGGCGCTTCGTCGGAAGAGGTCCGGCACGCATTAGTTCTTCTTACGTCT
>DASUAN010000189.1:0-2025 GCA_035763765.1 Candidatus Deferrimicrobiaceae bacterium | reverse complement strand
CATGATCGCGTTCGAGAAGGGGGAACGGATCTTCGACGCCGGCCTCTCTCTTCGCAAAAAGCCGCTCACCTCCCGGACGCTGGCCGCCGCGCTTGCTTCCCACCCGTTCATGTCCGCGAAGGTCGTCGCGGGAATCTACTGGCAGGCCCTGCGCCTTTGGATGAAACGGGTGCCCTTCTTCGCACATCCTTCCAAGAGAACCCCTGCGAGGTAGGCACATGGACAAAACGGCGCGGATCCGCGCGATGGAGGCCGCATCTTCGACGGACGGAATTGTGGACCGCACATCGCGGTCTCTCCTGTTCCGGCGTCTGGCGAACCTCCGGGAGGGGACGCTCACCATCGCCGACGGGGAACATTCGCGCTCCTTCGGCAGCGGGGCCGACCTTTCCGCGACGATCACGGTCCGGGACCGGAAATTCTACCGGCGGGCGCTGCTCGGCGGGAGCGTCGGGGCCGGCGCCTCCTACATGGACGGGCACTGGACGGCCGACGACCTGGTTTCCGTGGCGAGGATCCTCGCCCGGAACGCGGAGGCCCTGGAGAGGATGGAAGGCGGAACGGCGGTCCTTTCCCGTCCCTTCCTGCGTCTCTACCACGCCCTGCGCCGCAACACGGAAGCGGGCAGCCGCCGGAACATCGCGGACCACTACGATCTCGGGAACGCCTTCTACGAACTGTTTCTCGACCCGTCGATGGCCTATTCCTGCGGGATCTTCGAGAGCCCGGACAGCACCCTGGAGGAGGCCCAGACGGCGAAGTTCGACCGGGTCTCCCGCAAGCTCGATCTGAATCCCGGAGATCATCTCCTCGAGATCGGGTGCGGGTGGGGGGGCTTCGCGATCCACGCGGCGAGCCGCTACGGCTGCCGGGTCACGGGGATCACGATCTCCGACAGGCAGGCCGAGCTCGCGCGGGAGCGGGTCCAGAAGGCGGGCCTGGAAGGCCGGGTCTCGATCGTGCTCGAGGATTACCGGCGCATGACCGGCGTCTACGACAAGATCGCCTCGATCGAGATGATCGAGGCCGTGGGGCACCACTACCTGGACGATTTCTTCCGGCGCTGCGCCGCCCTCCTTTCCTCCCGGGGGACGATGCTCCTCCAGGCGATCACCATACCGGACCGGATCTACCGGCGGCACACCCGGTCGGTGGACTTCATCAAGCGGTACATCTTCCCGGGGAGCTTCATCCCGTCGGTCGCCGCCCTGTGCAGCGCGGCGTCGCGCACCGACCTTCGCCCCGTGGACCTCGAGGACATCACGCCCCACTACGCCCGGACGCTTGCGGAGTGGAGGAACCGCTTCCTTTCGAGGAAAGACGAGGTGCGCGCGATGGGGTTCCCGGAGCGGTTCCTCCGGATGTGGGAGTTCTACCTCTGCTACTGCGAGGGGTCCTTCTCCGAGCGGTACAACGGGGACGTCCAGATCCTCTTCGCGAAGCCTTCCTGGCGGGGGGCGACGGTCCTGCCGACAGCCCATTGTTCCCGCTGATCGCAAATATCGTCCTGTTCCAGGCGGGCTGGTTCGCATCCGTTCTCGGACCCGCCAACGGACATCCCTGGACCGGGCCGGCCGTGGTGCTGCTCGTCGTCGCCGTCCACCTGGCGCGCAGCGCGGACCGGGAAAGGGAACTGAAGCTGATCGGGGCCGCAACGGGGATCGGACTGCTGGCCGAGACGGGCATGAACGCGGCGGGGTTCTACTCCGCCGCTCCCTGGATCCTGCCGCCCCCCCTGGCGCCGGCGTGGCTCCCTCTCATGTGGGCCAATTTCGCGACCACCCTGAACGTCTCGCTCAAGGCCCTTTCCGGCCGTCCCGTCCTGTCGGCTCTTTTGGGGGCGGTCGCGGGTCCCCTGGCGTATCTCGGAGGAGCGCGGCTAGGGGCGATCCGGTTCCCCGAACCGTCCTGGCAGGGGCTTTTGGCTCTGGGCGTCCTCTGGGCGGCCGCGGTGCCTGCCCTTTTTGCCCTCTCCAGGAGGTTCTCCCGCGGTCACGCCTTCCCGAAGAGGTAGTGGGAAACGAG
>DASUAN010000188.1:0-17454 GCA_035763765.1 Candidatus Deferrimicrobiaceae bacterium | reverse complement strand
AGGATCGTCTTCGCGTTCCCTTCCATGGACAGGCGGATCGTCGGAAGGACCGCCTTGATCCGCGTATCGTCGGTGATGTTTCCCGCCTTGTCCAATGGGACGTTGAAATCGACGCGGATGAGCGCCCGCTTCCCCGCGAGGTTGAGCTGGTCGATGGTTCGCACCTTCATCGTTTTTCCTCCCCGGTATTCTGCGTGAATGGTACCAGAAAGAACCGCCGCCGTCAGCGCCGGAGAAGGCCCATGACGATCTCGAGCGCGATCAGCAGGATGATGATGACCTCCAGCGTCTCGGCGCGCGCCGCCGACGCCCGGTTGTTCAGGATCGTGTAGATGTCCTCCAGCGTCTTCAGCTGGTCCCGGATCGTCCCTTCCCATTTCGCCGTGCCCACCTTCCTGCGGGCCTCCTCGTACACCCGTGCGAGGTAGGCGTCCCCGGCGATCTTCAAGGCGTTGTCGATCCTTTCCCGGACCAGCGAGACGTCCATCTTGATCTCGGAGAGCCTCCGCAGGGGCTTTTCGTACGGGTCGTGCAGCAGGGAGAGCAGCGTTCGGCGCTTGTGCAGCTCGTCCCCCATCTCGTCGATGGCGGTGTGCAGAACGCGGTCGAAGAAGCGCAGTTCGAGCATCTGGACGTTCAGGAACTCGAGGACCTCGATGGTGTCCTGGAACTTCCGGTCGTACGCGAAGGAGGCGCCCCACTCGGCCAGGATCAGGTCGTTCTCGAAGTATTGCATCGGGCGGCGGAGGATGTCGGCGAGTGCCTCTCCGCTGAAGACTCCCTGCTCCAGCGTCAGCAGCCTCGCGATGTCCTGGGACAGGTGCGCGAGCGCCTGCGACCCGGTCATCTCCGGGGAAAACGAGCCGATGTGCCAGACGTTGTAATCCTCCACGAGGTCGGAGAATCCCGGTCGGGTGATGGCGGGGCGGATCCGCTCGAACAGCCGGGATGCGATTCCCCGGGCCGCCGTCTCGATCCCCCCCTCGCCGGCAAGCAGAAACGCGGTGCGGACATACTCCTCCCACCCCATATCCCGCACGGGAAGGGAAAGCACGACGGAAAGCGCCCCGAAATCGTAGATTTTCACGGCGGCCTCCAGGCGGACCGTCGTCGTACCCGCGGGCACCTCCACGGGGCCCATGGAAAGCAGAAGCGGCCTGGGGTGGTACTTCAGGTGCTGCGGCACGGGGCGAAGTCCCGCGACCCCCTTGGATTCCGACGCTGCGGAAAGCCTGGACGCCTCGGCGAGGGAGATGTCGAAGCCGACGTCATAGGCGAGAAAGAAGAAAAGGTGGCCGGATGCCACGCGAACGCCGCTCATCCTTGCGCTCCGGGAAGATGGGGGAAGAGATTGAACAGCAGGTGCAGGATCACGGGAACGTAGATGTTGGCCGATTTCTTCCGGCCCCAGCCGAACAGAAGCGCGGGGAAGAAGGTGAGCGCCCGGTAGGCCGAAGCGTGGATGGCGAGGTGGCCGACCGCGAACACGAGGGAGGAGGCGGTAACCGGCTCCCATCCCTTCTCCTCGAAGACGTCGTAGAGATATCCCCGGAAAAAGACCTCCTCCGGGAGGGCGACGAAGATCGCCTGGCGCAGGACGAATGCGGCAAGGGGAGGTCCTTCCGTCCCGGGAAGGGAAGGAGAGGGGAAGAGGGGCAGGGAGGAGACGAGGAAATAGACCGTCCCTCCCCCCGCCGCGAGCGCCAAGAGAAGGACCGCGCTCCTCCTCGGGTTCTGGAGCCGGATCCAGGACGGCACGCGCCCCTTCCGGTAGTACAGGAAGGGAGCGTAGAGAAAGAGGGCCGCCCCCAGCAGGTCGGGCGTAAGCAGCGGAAACCCGGAGGGAAAGCGGGTCGCCACCCGCAGGACCAGGGTGATCCCGGCGAACAGGAGGATCGCCTGGAGAAGGTGGAACCCGGGTGAACGCATGGACGTTCCCTCCCGTTATCGGATCGGGCGGATCCGTTCGAAGAGCTCCGGGAACCGGTCGATGGTGAAGTCGGGGGAATGCTCGGCGAACCCCTCCGCGCCGAGTCCGTAGGTGACTCCGCACGTGGCGACGCCCGCCGCCTGACCGGCGAGGACGTCGTTCGTGGAATCGCCGACCATGAGGGTTTCCGCGGGCGGCGCCCCTCGCCCCGTCATGATCCGGAGCAGCCCTTCCGGGTGTGGTTTCTTGCTTCCGAAGCTGTCCCCGGCCCGCACGTCGATGAAGTGCCGGGAGAGCGACAGGCCGTCCAGAATGGTTCGGGTCATGTCGAACGGCTTGTTGGTCAGCACGGCCATCTCGAAGGAAGCGCTTTGCCGCTTCAGGCTGTCCCGGACTCCCGGATAGGGGACGGTCGTATCCAGCAGGTGCTCCCGGTAGTGGGCCAGAAACGTCTCCAGGACGTGCGGGAGGATTTCTCTTCCGTCGGTCCCGAGGGATCGCTGGATGAGCATGGAGGCGCCGTTGCCGACGTAGGAGTAGACCGTCTCGTTCGGCAGGGCGGGGAACCCGAACCTGCGCAGGGCGTAATTGACCGAATTCGCCAGGTCGACCTTCGAATCGACGAGCGTCCCGTCCAGGTCGAACACCACCAGCCGGACCGACTTCCCCATCTCCCCCATCCTCGGGAAACAAAGTGAGCTGGATGCTCCTTCCATTGTAATGGAAAACCGACGGCTACCGGGACCGGGGAATGGCGCGGACGTCCCTCCGCCTGTAAACCGGCAGGCCGGCGTTTCGGTTGACAGCGCCGCCAACTTCCGGAAAAATGAGGGATCGCCGCATTCCGGGGGGGACGCTTTTGAAGGAGTTCTGGGGGCGGATCCGGGAAGAGGCCCTGTCCGGGGAGGGGATTGGCTCGGGCGACGCCCTGGCCGTCCTCTCTCTGCCGCAGTCGGATCTGTGGCGCCTCCTCGCCGTCACGGAGGACGTCCGCAGGCGTTTCAAGGGGAACGCGGTGAGGCTCTGCGCCATCGTCAACGCGAAGTCGGGATGGTGCACGGAGGACTGCTCGTTCTGCTCCCAGTCCCGACGGTCGAAGGCCGACATCCGGAAATACCCTCTGCTCGAAGAGGAGGAGATGGTCCGGAGCGCCCGGGAGGCGAAAAGCCGCGGGGCCCGGGAGTTCTCGATCGTCGCGTCGGGACTGGCGATGAAAAGCCGAAAGGAGCTTGCCCGGGTGGGGAACGCCATCGAACGGATACGGACCGAGGTGGGGATCGAGACGTGCGTCAGCCTCGGGACCCTCTCGGCCGAGGACGTCGCCTACCTCCTGTCGCGGGGGCTCCGGTCGGTGCACCACAACCTCGAGACCTCCCGGAGTTTCTTCCCCTCGATGTGCACGACCCACGACTACGAGGAGGACGTCCGGGCGGTGCGGGCCGCGAAGGCTGCCGGGGCATGGATCTGCTGCGGGGGGATCTTCGGCATCGGGGAGTCGGCCGCGGACCGCGTCGAGCTGGCGATGACGCTCAAGGAACTGGAGGTGGACTCGATTCCCATCAACTTCCTCAACCCGGTCCCGGGGACCCCGGTCGAGGGAATGAACGAGCTCACCCCCTTCGAATGCCTCAAGATCATCGCGATGATGCGCCTGGTCCACCCCGGCCGGGAGATCATCGTCTGCGGAGGACGCGAGGTGAACCTGCGGGATCTGCAGAGCCTCATATTCGCGGCGGGTGCCAACGGGACGATGGCGGGGAACTATCTGACGACCTCGGGTCGTCCGGCCGAGGAGGATGTCCGGATGATCGGCGACCTGGGTCTTACCCTCCTTCCCGTCTGATGGACCTGTCCTTCCTCGACCGGGAGATCGCCGCCCTCCGGGAGAGGGGGCGGTACCGCTTTCTTCGCCGGCTGTCCACGGCGCAGGACGCGAAAATCGTGATCGAGGGAAGGGAAGTGCTGAACTTCTCCTCGAACAATTACCTGGGGCTGGCCAACCACCCGGAGGTGGTGTCCGCGCTGGCGGAGTACGCCGGCCGGTACGGGGTCGGTTCGGGGGCCTCCCGGCTGATCAGCGGACACATGGACGTCCACGCCGAGCTCGAGGAGGCGATGGCGCGCTTCAAGGGGGCGGAAAGTTGCCTCACGTTCAGCGCCGGATACATGGCCAACCTGGGGATCCTGTCCACCCTCGGCGATCCCGATGCGACGATCTTCTCGGACGAGCGGAACCACGCCTCCATCGTGGACGGATGCCGGCTGGCGCGCGCCCGCGTGGAGGTCTACCGCCACGCGGACGTCAATCATCTGGAGGACCTCCTCCGGGCCTCCCCCTCCCGGCGAAAGATCGTCGTCACGGACGGCGTCTTCAGCATGGACGGGGATCTCGCGCCGCTTCCCGACCTGGTGGAAGCCAAGGATCGGCACGGGGCGATCCTGGTCGTCGACGACGCCCATGCCACGGGCGTCCTCCCGCCTCGCGGGCGGGGCTCCGCGGACGCTTTCGGCCTCGCCGGACGGGTGGAGATCCAGATGGGGACTTTCTCCAAGGCGCTGGGAACGTACGGCGCGTACCTGTGCTCCACGAAGCGGATGGTCGAGTACTTCATCAACAAATGCCGCCCGTTCATCTTCAATACCGGCCTTCCCCCGGCGATCGCCGGGGCGACCCTCGTTTCGCTTGGCCTGCTGGCCCGGGAGCCCGGACGGCTCGAAGCGCTATGGGAAAACGGGCGATCCTTCCGAAAGGAGATGGAGGCAAGAGGGAGGAAGGTCGCGTCGGAAACCGCGATCGTGCCGATCCTGGTCGGGGGGGACGGGGAGACGATGACGGTGTCGAAAGCGCTCTTCGACCGCGGGATCTTCGTGCACGGGATCAGGCCCCCGACGGTGCCGGAGGGGACGGGGCGCCTTCGTTTGACGCTCATGGCCACCCACACGGGGGAGATGGTGCGGGCGGCGGCGGAACGGATCGACGAGGCGCTTTGGGAGCAGGGGATTGGACCGGACGGAACGGCTGCGGCAAAAGGATAGGGAAACGATCTGGCACCCCTTCACCCAGATGGCGGACTGGGAGAAGGATGCGCCGCTCCTCATCGAGCGCGGGGAGGGGAACTACCTTTTCGACACGGAGGGGAATCGATATTTCGACGGCGTCTCGTCGCTTTGGGTGAACCTGTTCGGGCACCGCAGAAAGGAGATCGACGACGCCGTCCGCTCCCAGCTCGAGCGGATCGCCCACTCCACGTTCCTCGGTCTTTCCCACCCTCCGGCGGTCGAACTCGCGGAGAAACTGCTGGCCGCGGCGCCCCGGGGGCTCTCCCGGGTTTTCTACTCCGACAACGGCTCCACCGCGATGGAAATCGCCATCAAGATGGCGTTCCAGTTCTGGCGCCAGCGGGGGGACGGGGAGGAGGGGAGGCGGGAGTTCCTCACCCTGTCCGAGGCGTACCACGGCGACACGATCGGATCCGTCTCCGCCGGGGGGATCGACCTCTTCCACAAGATCTTCCGACCGCTCCTGTTCCCCACGCGGCGGCTTCCCGCCCCCCACTGCTACCGGTGTCCCTACGGCCTGGCCCACCCTTCCTGCGGCCTGTTCTGCGCAGATCGGATGGAGGAGGAGGTGCGCAGGCGCCGGGACACCCTCGCGGCCGCGATCGTGGAGCCGCTCGTGCAGGGGGCGGCGGGGATGCTGCTCATGCCGGAAGGGTACCTTGCCCGACTGCGGGCGGTGACGCGGGAATGCGGGATCCTCCTGGTCTGCGACGAGGTGGCCACGGGGTTCGGCCGGACGGGGACGATGTTCGCCTGCGAACAGGAGGAGGTTTCCCCGGACATCCTGGCCGTCGCCAAGGGGATGACGGGCGGGTATCTGCCGCTGGCGGCGACGCTCACCACCGAGGAGGTGTACCGGGCCTTTCTCGGACGGTACGAGGAGTTCAAGACCTTTTTCCACGGTCATTCCTACACGGGAAACCCCCTCGGATGCGCAGCCGCGATCGCGACTCTTTCGATCTTCGAGCGGGAGGGGGTGCTCCCGCACGTTTCCCGGCTTTCGGCAGCGATGGCGCGCGAGCTCGAAGCGCTTGCCCGGCATCGGAACGTGGGGGACATCCGTCAGAAGGGGCTGATGGCAGGGATCGAGATCGTGGCGGACCGCGAGAACCGGGATCGGTTTCCGCCGGAGGAGAAGATCGGCCAGCGCGTGGTCCGGAAGGTGAGGGAGCGGGGGATCATCCTCCGTCCCTTGGGCGACGTCATCGTCCTGATGCCCCCCCTGTCCTCCACCGACGCGGAGATCGAGTCCCTCGTCCGGTCCGCCGCCTGGGGAATCGACGCGGTCCTTTCCGGAGTCTCCCCCTGAAAGGGATCCTGGTCACGGCGACCGACACCGGGGCCGGGAAGACCTATGTCTCCTGCCTCCTCGGGAAGGCGATGGCGCGCGGCGGGCTTGCCGTGCGACCGTTCAAGCCGGTGGAATCCGGGTGCCGACCGGATGCGCACGGCGCTCCGTTTCCGGCCGATGCCTCCTTGCTCCGCGAATCGATCGCACCCCATCTGCCCCTCTCCGAAGTCTGCCTCTACCCCCTCGCCGCCCCGCTGTCCCCTCACCTCGCCGCGCGGGCGGAGGGGGTGACGATCGACGTCGCGCGCATCCGGGCGGCGGTCGCGGCGGCGGAGGAAACATCCGATGTCGTTCTGGTGGAAGGAGCGGGCGGGATCACGGTGGAGATCCGCGAAGGATATTCCTTCGCCGATCTTGCGAAAGACGCCCGTCTTTCCTTGCTGGTGGTGGCGGAGAACCGCCTCGGAGTGCTGAACCATCTGAGGCTGACCTTGCGATTTCTTCGTTCCGAGGGTCTTTCCCTGATCGGGGTGGTCCTCAACGACCGGACCGCGGATTCGTTTCCGGCGCGGGACCGGAACGAGGAGGAGGTTCGCCGGATCGCGGGGAAGCGGTACCTGGGCCGGGTTTCTTTCGGGGCCCGTGCCCTCCCGGAGGGGATCGCGGCGGAGTTCCTCCGGCTCGTTCGATGAAGGGATCCCCTTCGGCCGAAAATCCTTTATACTATCGCTCATGTTTCCGCGGCCCAGGCGAACCCTTCCCGAGCGGTGCCGAAGAACCTTTCGGTATATCTATCTGCGGCTCATCCGCGTGGGGGGGGATCCGGTCCACATCGCGCTGGGGTTCTCCCTCGGGGTATTTCTCGGCGTGTTTCCCACGTTCGGCCTCGGGATCCCGCTTTCCCTTCTCCTGGCCTCGGTCTTCCGGTGGAACCGCGTGTCCGCGGTGCTCGGTTCCCTCGTGATGAACCCCCTCACGACGCCGTTTTTCTGGACCCTCTCCGGAACGGTCGGCGCCGCCCTCTTCCACGCCGACGCGAAGAAAGTGCTGACGAGCGTCCAGAACGGGGAACGGCTGAAATCCTTGACCGCGGGGGCGGGGATCTACCTGGCAGGGAACACGATCATCGCTTTGGTAACCGCCGTGCTCGCCTATTTTCTGGCGCTCCGGGCGGTCGTCCTGTACCGGAAAAAACGGCGGGCGCGGAAGCTCCGCCTCCGGGAGAAGCACGGCTAGGAAAGTCCCGCCCCCCCGCGATTCCTACGGTCTCCTTCCGCGGTCCACGACCCATGCGACGACGAAACTCGCGAAGAAGAGACCGAGCAGGGGGATGGCCATCAACCCCAGGTTGTAGACGTCGGGGGTCGGCGTGAGAATCGCGGCGAGCACCACGCACCCCAGCACCGCGTGCCTCCATTTGTTCCGGAAGAACCCGGGCCGGAGCCATCCCACCTTGGCCAGGAAGTACGACACGAGGGGGGCCTCGAAGGAGAGGCCCATCGCCAGGAGCATCGTCCCGCAGAAGGAGACGAATTTCCGGGCCGAGATCAGGGCCCGCACCTCCTGCGTCTCGAACCCCACGAGAAACCCGACTCCCGCCGGGAGCAGGAGAGAGTACCCGAGCGCCATGCCGGCGAAGAACAGAGCGGTCGCCGTCCCGATGACGGCCCACCCCCAGCGTTTCCAGGCGGGCAGCAGCGGGGCGATCGCTCCCTTCCACAGCATCCAGGCGCCGATCGGAAGCGACAGGGCCAGGCCGCAGTACAGCGCGATCGAAAGCATGGCGAAAAAGCCTTCCGACGGGTCGTAGGCGATCAGCTTCCGATTCAGGAGCCGGACCAGGAACCGGAGGACGGACTCCGAGTAGACGAAGGAGGCTGCGGACAGAAGAAACACGATGACCGCGTAGATCGCCAGCCCCTTCCGGGCCTTCTCGACTTCGGCGACGACGGCGAGAAACCGGTTTTCCAAAAGCCCTCCCGGGAGGATTTCTGCTATTTAATAGTACAGCGCCTTCAGGGAAAGGGAAAAAGATGCGGTACGCCGTCCCCGGGTACGTCCACCGGCCCGGGCTCCATTGCGGTTCCTCCGCCATGCGGAATCTGCTTGCCTTCCGGGGGATCGACCTGTCGGAGCCGATGTGCTTCGGGCTCGGATCGGGCGCGGGGTTTCTCTACGTGCCCGCGCTCCCCGTTTCTCCCGGCCTCGCGTTTCACGGGCGCATCCTCGAAATGGAGAGGGAGCTGTGCGACGCCCTGGCGATCCCCTTCCCGGAGCGGCCGGAGAAGGACGGCGACGCCGGGTGGAAGAGAGCCCGGGAGGCGGTCCGGTCCGGGCACCCGGTCCTGATCAATACCGACCTTGCCCATCTGGACTACTTCGAAACCACGACCCACTTCTCGGGGCATCGGATCGTCCTGTTCGGGTTCGACGACGAGGAGGACTGCGCGCTGTTGTCCGATTCGGAGCGGGAGGAGCCCCAGAAAGTCCCCGTCCGCTCGTTGAAGTTGTCGCGCTCTTCCTCCGTCCCCCCGTATCCGATGGAAAACCGCTGGTGCATCGTCCGGCCGGAAGGTCCGCTGCGCCCCCTGCCGGAGGCGGTCCCGCTGGCCCTGGCGAAGAACGCCCGGGCGATGCTCTCCCCGCCGGGAAACGTAGCCGACGGCGTCTCCGGGATCCGCCGGATGGCCGGGGAGATCCGCCGCTGGCCGGAGATGACCGGGGAATGGGCTTTCGCGGCGCGGTTCGGGTACCAGATCATCGAGAAACGAGGGACCGGCGGGGGGCTGTTCCGAAGGATCTACGCCCGGTACCTGGACGAAGCGGCCTCCCATCATCCGCCTCTGGCCGGCGCGAGGCTTGCGGAGAAGATGGTTCCCGTCGCCGAAGGGTGGACGAAGATCGCGGGGCGGCTGAAGGAGATCTCGGAGGAAAAGAACCCCGGATCCTTCTCCCGGCTGTCGGACCCCCTCCTGCGGCAGGCGGACATGGAACAGGCGTTCTGGGAGGAGGCCGCTTCCGTTGCCTGATTCCGGGGACCCTTGGCGATGCGGGGGGGGTCGGCGAGCCATGGTCCCCGGTTCCCCGGCTCTCCTGGGGAAGGGGCGTTACGCCGTGTTCCGGAGGTGGCGGCGCACGTACCAGACGATCCCGGCCACGATCACGGCGCCGATCAGCAGGTCGAACTTGTGGAAATACTCCCGCAGGGTCGGCCACCGTTCCCCCATCACCATCCCGATGTACGCAAGCCCCAGGCACCAGGGGAAAGACCCCGCGAACGTGTAGACGATGAACCGCTTCATCTCCATCCGGGCGACCCCTGCGGGAAAGGCGATGAAGGTGCGGATGACCGGAAGGAGGCGGGCGAAGAACACGGTCGCCTCGCCGTGGCGCTCGAACCACCGGTCCGCCAGGTCCAGGTCGTGACGGGAAATGAGGATGTATTTTCCGTACTTTTCGATGAGCGGCCGGCCTCCGTACATTCCCAGGTAGTACGCCGGAATGGAGCCGACGACGCACCCGAAGGCCCCGGCCAGCCCCACGGACCAGAGGGAGTACTTTCCCAGGAAGACGAGGTAGCCGGAGAACGGCATGATCACCTCGGAGGGGAGGGGGATGCAGGCCGACTCGATGGCCATCAGCAGGACGATTCCCGGCAGTCCCATCAGGGAGATCACGGCGATGATGAACGAGGCGAGCGATTCGAGGATTCTGGTTACCACGATCCGGATTCCTTTCTAGCCCACCGTGATGTACGGCGGGCCGAAGCGCAGCGTCGGCTGGGCGTCGCCCACGGGCACCCCCTGCCCCTCTTTTCCGCAGGTTCCCAACCCGAACCCGAGGTCCGATCCCACCCTGTCGATCATCGACAGCGCTTCCGGGCCGTTCCCCGTGATGGTGGCGCCTCGCACCGGCTCGCCCTGGCGGCCGTTCTCGATGCGGTACCCTTCGGCCACCTCGAACATGAAGTCTCCGGTCACGGTGTTCACCTGCCCGCCCCCCATCTTCCGAACGAGAAGCCCGCGGTCCACTGAACGGACGATCTCCTCCGGCGGAGTGTTCCCGGGAAGAATGATCGTGTTCGTCATCCGGGGCAGCGGCTTGTGCCGGTACGACTCCCGCCTCCCGTTCCCGGTCGACCGGACCCCTTCTTTCATCGCGAGGAGCCGGTCGTAGAGGAACCCTTTCAGGACCCCCCCCTCGACGTGAACGGTCCGCTGGCCCGGGGTCCCCTCGTCGTCTACCCCGAAGGACCCCCGTTTCCCGGGGATCGTCGCGTCGTCGACGATCGACACGAGCGGGCTGGCCACCCGCTTTCCAAGGGAGTCCCGGTAGACCGACATCCCCCGGCGGGCGAGGTCCGCCTCCAGCCCGTGGCCGATCGCCTCGTGGACCATCGTTCCCCCCGCTTCGGAGGAGAGCACCACCGGCATCCTCCCTCCCCCGGTTCTCCCTGCGGTGAGGACCCGGACCGCCCTTTCCGCCGCCACCCTGGCGAGCGATTCGGGGAGGAACTCCTCCAGAAACTCCCATCCGCGCGTCCCGCCGCCGGTTTCGTATCCCATGCTGAGCCCGGACTCGTTTCCGGCCACGCACTGGACGGCAAGGAACGTTAAGGTCTGGGCGTCCTTGACGTAGACCCCCGGGTGCGCCGCGACCTCGATCCGCCGCTCCGCTTCCCCGTAGGTCGGCCGTACCTGGCGGATCTTCCGGGACACCCCGCGGGCGATCCGGTCCATTTCGTTGACGAGGGCGACCTTCTCCCCGATCTCCCGGGAGGCCGGGGGGATGCGCACGGCGGACGGCCGGCGGGCGGCACGGGGGCCGGCGGGGAGAACCACAGGGGCGCCCCCCCCGTCGGCGTAGCGGGAAAGGTCGTTCGCGAGGGAGAGCACGGCCCGTTCCTCGCACTCGTTCGTGAAGGCGTAGAACGTCTTCTCCCGGCAGATGAGCCGGATCCCGATTCCCGAATCGGTCCCCGACAGGACGCGTTCGACCTTTCCGTCCTCCCGCTGGACGGAAAGCGACCGGACCTCCTCGTGGAAGAGTTCCCCATACTCTCCTCCGCGGGACAACAGCGCGGACAGGATTGCCGCAAGGTCCATCCTCGAAAGCATTGAGCCCTCCGGGGCGGCGGCCGCCCCGTGGGCCGGCCGATGGAAGGTCGCGGGCCGGAGAATGGGCGGGTACACGCGATTTGTGTATACTGACTCTATCAAGTGTACCCGAGGGAAGGGATGAAAACGAGCATCCTGGCGGCGATCCTTTCGGCCGCCTTCCTTTTTGCTCCCGATGCCGGGGCATTCCACGGAAATGCCGCGGCGGCCGGCGCGCGCCTGGAGGGCCGGGCCTACTCCCAGTTCCTGTCCGGCTACCTCCATTACAAGGAAGGGGATCTCGACGCCGCCCTCGAATCGTACCGCAAGGCTCTCCGGTACCAGGAGAACGAACCGGTCATCCTCTACGAGATCGCGAACGTCCTGGTGAAGAAGGGAAGACTCTCCGAGGCGAAGGAATTCCTGGAAAAGGCCCTGGACGTCGACGAAGGGCACACCCGGTCCCGCTACCTTTTGGCGGGGATTCTGGCGGCGACGGGCGACAAGGAAAAGGCGATTTTCCTGTATTCCCGTGTGTTGTCCGATGACCCGGACAACGAGGAGACCTACGTTCACCTCTCCACCCTTTACGCGGAGAAGGGGGATCTCGGGAAGGCGGAGGAGTACCTGGATGCCTTGATCGGGAGGAGCCCGGATTCGTTTCTTGCCTACTATTACCGGGGGAGACTCCGCGCGGCCCGGAAGAAGTTCGACGATGCGCTCTCCGACTTCGACAAGACGCTTTCGATCCACCCGGCGTTCGACGGCGCGCTCATCGACTCCGGGGGCATCCTCGAATTGACCGGACGCACGGCCGAGGCGGAGGAGAGATACAAGAAGGCGCTTCAGCTCAACCCGGGGAACCCGGTCATCCGGGAGCGTCTCGGGCGGGTTCTCATCATGGAGAAGAAGATCGACCAGGCGGTCGACCAGTACGAGGAGCTGAAGAAGTTCTCCCACGGGAATCTCGATTTCCGGACGAAGCTCGGACTCCTGTATCTCGACCGGGACCGGTACGACGAGGCGATCAACGAGTTCCTCTTCGTGCTCCAGGCCCAGCCGGAAAACAGCCAGGTGCGGTTCTTCCTCGGCACTGCCTACGAGGAGAAGGAGATGTTCCAGGAGGCGGAGAAGGAATTCCGCTCGATCCCGGAATCGTCCCCGGTCTACCGGGACGCGATGCTCCACGTCGCGATGTTCCTCGGCAGGAAAAAGCGGTTTGACGAGGCGATCGAAGTGACCCGAAACCTCCGGGGAAAGTTCCCGGAGGACGTCTCGCTGATGATCTTCCTGGGAACGCAGCTGGAGGAGGCGAAGCGGTTCGAGGAGGCCCTCCGCGTGCTCGCCGAGGCGGTGGAAAAGGAGCCGAAGAACGCCGCGGCCCGGTTCTCCCTCGGGGTGATCTACGACAAACTGGGGGACCTCGACAAGCTCGTGGCCGCCATGCGGAAGACGATCGAGCTCGATCCGGAGCACGCGACGGCCATGAACTACCTGGGGTATACGTACGCGGACCGGAACATCCACCTTGCGGAGGCCGAATCCCTGATCCTCCGCGCCCTGAAGATCCGGCCGAACGACGGGTACTTCATCGACAGCCTCGCCTGGGTGTACTACCGGAAAGGGGAGTACCGGCGGGCGGAGGTCGAACTCCGCCGGGCGCTCTCGATCATCCCCGACGATCCCGTGATCCTCGAACACATGGGGGACATCCTGTCGCGGATGGAGAAGAAGGAAGAGGCTGCGGTTTATTACGAGAAGGCGATATCCCACGGACACGAGAAGCCCGAGGAGATCCAGAGCAAGCTGAGCCAGATCCGGAAGGCGGGCTCCACGGCGAAGTGAAGGCGGGGACCGTTTCTCCGAGGAACCTCCGGGCCGCCCGGCGCGATGCGTGGTTCCTCGCGGCATGCGGCCTGTTCGTCGGGTTCGTCGCGGCCGCCTCCGGTTGCGCGCCGGCCCGGCAGCGCCTCCTCGGGGAGGAAGCCGACCGGGCCACCCTGTTCTTCGCCCGCACGGCCGACGTCTCGTTCCCCCTCCGGGCATCCTTTTCGGGGATCGCCGAAATCTCCGGGCGGACCGTTCCCCTCATCGCCGGCCTGCATTCCCGGACCGCCTCGGACGAAACCCTGGGGTTCTACGACCCCATGGGGCACGCGGTCCTTTTCCTTCAGAACGACGGGGGGAGCGTGACGGTCACCCGCGGCCCCGCCGGAAGGGAGTTTTGGAAGGAGAATTTCCGTTCGCTTCAAGCCGGGCCGGTTTCGTTCGGGCGCATCCTTTCGGGGGCCCCCGGCTATCCCGTCGCCGGCGGGGAAGCCGGAAGAACGGCCGACGGGACGTGGGTTCTCACCGGCAGGGAGCAGACGCTTTTTTCCGATCCGTCGCGCCGCCTGCTCGCCCGGGCGGAGTATGATATCTCTGGAAAACGGGTCACCGTGACGTACCCGGGAAGGAATGCCCCCGGGACGCCCCGGACGGTGGAGGTCGAGGTCATGGGAAACCGGATCGTGCTCCGGAGGGATGCGGAATGAAGGCCTTTCGGATTCTCGCCGCGGGTCTCCTGGTCGTTTTTCTGTCGGGATGCGCAAAAGAGAAAACGGGAGCCGGAGGGGCGGGAGGGAGCGGCTCGGACGCACCCGCCTACGGCGACGCCATCGTCGAGGCCAGCATCGGGGACGTGAGCGGCTTCCTCACGGCCGTCACCTCGGACTCCGCCTCCCACACGGCGGCGGGCTACGTCTTCAACGGCCTCGTCCGGTACGACAAGAACCTGAAGCTCGAGGGGGAGCTGGCCGAGTCCTGGGAGGTCTCTCCCGACGGGAAGAAGATCACCTTCCGCCTCCGGAAAGGGGTTACGTGGCACGACGGCGCGCCCTTCACGTCGGAGGATGTCCTCTTCACTTACCAGAGAATGATCGACCCGAACACCCCGACCGCCTACGCGGAGGACTTCAAGCAGGTGACGCGGGCGGAAACCCCGGACCCGCACACGTTCGTCGTCGAATACGGCAAGCCGTTCGCTCCCGCCCTTGCCTCCTGGGGGATGCACGTCCTCCCGAAGCACCTGCTGGAGAAATATCCCGACATCTCCCGCAGCCCCCTGAACAAGAAGCCGGTGGGTACCGGGCCGTTCACCTTCGTGGAGTGGAAGACGGGGGAGAAGACGGTCTTCGAGGCGAACCCGGGCTACTTCGAGGGAAGGCCGTACCTGTCCCGCGTCATCACGCGCGTCATTCCGGACCCCGCCACGATGTTCCTGGAGCTCAAATCCGGCGGGATCGACATGATGGCGCTGACCCCGCTCCAGTACACCCGCCAGACGGAGACGGAGGAGTTCAAGAAGTCGTTCCAGAAGTACCGGTACCTCTCGTTCGGGTACACCTATCTCGGATTCCGGCTTTCCCATCCCCTCTTTTCGGACAAAAGGGTCCGCCAGGCGATCGCCCACGCGATCCACAAGAAGGAGATCATCGACGGCGTCCTCTTCGGGCTCGGGCAGGAAGCGACCGGGCCGTACAAGCCGGGGACGTGGGTGCACAACCCCGACGTGAAGAGGTATCCCTACGACCCGAAGAAGGCGAAGGCGCTCCTGGCCGAGGCGGGGTGGGTGGAAAAAGGCGGCGTCCTCGAGAAGGAGGGGAGGACGTTTTCCTTCACGGTCCTCACCAACGCCGGGAACGAGAGCCGGGCGAAGACGGCCGCGATCATCCAGCAGAACCTGGCCGCCGTCGGGATCCAGATGGAGATCCGGACGCTGGAGTGGGCCGCGTTCATCAACGAGTTCGTCGACAAGCGGAAGTTCGACGCGGTGATCCTGGGCTGGAACATCACCCAGGATCCCGACCAGTACGACATCTGGAGCTCGAAGAAGACGGGCCCCAAGGAGCTCAACTTCGTCGGGTTTGCGAATGCCGAGGTCGACCGGCTGCTCGAGGAGGGCCGGCGCACGTTCGACATCGAGAAGAGGAAGAGGGCCTACTTCCGCATCCAGGAGATCCTTGCCGAGGAGCAGCCCTACGTGTTCCTCTATTACCCGGACGCGCTTCCGGTCGTGCACAACCGCATCCACGGGATCGAGCCGGCGCCCGCGGGGATCGCGTACAACTTCATCAAGTGGTACGTGCCCAAGGCCCGGCAGCGGTACACCACCTTCCAGCCATAGGGGACGGATGCTCCGCTATATCGCCCGCCGGTTGCTGCTCACGATCCCGCTCCTGATCGGGATCAGCCTCCTCTCCTTCCTCGTCATCCACGCCGCCCCCGGCGGCCCGGTGGAGATGGCCACCGACCTGAACCCGAAGGCGACGGCGGAGGCGAGGGAGCGGCTCAAGGCCTACTACGGGCTGGACCAGCCGGTCCACGTCCAGTACCTGCGGTGGCTCGGGCGGATGGCCACCCTCGATTTCGGGCAGAGCTTCTCCCGCGACGGGAGGCAGGTCTCCGAGAAGATCGGGGAGCGGATCCCCGTGACGCTGGCGATCAACGTCCTGTCGATGCTCCTCATCTTCCTGATCGCGATCCCTTTGGGAATCTATTCCGCGGTGCGCAAGGACTCGTGGTTCGACCGGATCTCCACGGTGGCGGTGTTCACGGGGTTCGCCGTGCCCACGTTCTGGCTCGCCCTGCTGCTCATGATCCTGTTCGGCGTAAAACTGGGGTGGCTCCCCATCTCGGGGCTCGTCTCGCTGGAGTACGACTCCCTCGGGATCGCAGGGAAGGCCTGGGACCGAACGCGCCATCTCCTTCTCCCGGTCTTCGTGTCCTCCTTCGGAGGGCTGGCCGGCTTCTCCCGCTACATGCGGTCGAACATGCTGGAAGTCATCCGGCAGGACTACATCGCGACCGCCCGGGCAAAGGGACTTCCCGAGCGGAAGGTCGTGTTCCGCCACGCGATGCGCAACGCCCTTCTTCCCTTCATCACCATCCTGGGGCTCTCCGTGCCGGGTCTTCTCGGGGGGTCGGTCATCTTCGAGTCGATCTTCGCGATTCCGGGACTGGGGCAGCTCTTCTACCAGAGCGTGATGTCCCGCGACTACCCGCTGATCATGGGGGCCCTGGTGATCGGGGCCTTCCTGACCCTGATCGGCAACCTGCTGGCCGACGTCGGCTATGCCCTGGCCGACCCTCGGATCCGCACGGAGTAGGGGGGCCGGCGTGCGCGCGGGATCGAGCTCCATCTTCCGGGATTTCCTCCGCCGGCTGGTTCGGAACCGCCTCGCCGTCGCGGGAGGGATCGTCATCGCCCTGCTCTTCGTCATCGCCGCCTTCCCGTCCCTTTGGACCGACAAGGATCCGAACCGGATCAACATCCTCCGGATCCTCGCTCCCCCCTCGGGGGAGCACCCGCTGGGGACCGACGAGCTGGGCCGGGACGTCCTCTCGCGGATGGTCCACGGGGCGAGGATCTCGATGGAAGTCGGGTTCGTCGCCACCGGGATCGCCACCGCCATCGGGCTCTTCGTGGGGCTCATCGCCGGATTCTACGGGAGGTGGGTCGACGGCGTCCTGATGCGGTTCGTCGACATCATGCTCTGTTTTCCCTCCTTCTTCCTGATCCTCGCCGTCATCGCCTTTCTCGGCCCGTCGATCATCAACATCATGGTCGTCATCGGGCTTACCCACTGGATGGGAGCCGCCCGGCTCGTCCGGGCGGAGATGCTCTCCCTGAAAGAGAGGGACTTCGTGGCGGCGGCCCGGGCCCAGGGAGCCGGAAACCTCCGGATCATCTTCCGCCACATCCTGCCCAACGCCCTCGCCCCCATCCTCGTCTGGGCCACCCTGGGGGTCGCCGGCGCCATCCTCGTGGAGTCGAGCCTCTCGTTCCTGGGCATCGGGGTGCAGCCCCCCACGCCCTCCTGGGGGAACATCCTCACGGCGGGCAAGGACAACATCGAGTTCGCCTGGTGGCTCTCGGTCTATCCGGGACTGGCCATTCTGGTCACCGTCCTCGGATACTACCTTCTCGGCGAGGGGATCCAGGACGCCGCGGACCCGCGGCTGAAGGGGAGGTGAGGGATGGACGTGCACCCCGTCCGGAGACTCCTTTCCCCGATCCCGAGGAACGAGAGGCTCGA
>DASUAN010000187.1:0-3612 GCA_035763765.1 Candidatus Deferrimicrobiaceae bacterium | reverse complement strand
AGAGAGGATTCCTCGCGGTACAGCTCGATGTACCTGCCTTCCCGGGTGAGTTTCGGGAAGTACTTGATTTTGACGACGTCCCCGCCGGGACGAAGTCCCCGATCCTCCGGAAGGACAAAGGCGGTGAAGATCAAGGTGGCGGCGGGTTTTCCGGAAAAGCTGTCTTCGTGGCAGGAAAGCGCCGTCGCTTCGATCGCGTCGGAGGAGAACGCCCCTTGGAGGTCCGTCCCGAGGCGGTCGATGCTCATCCGAAGCTGCCGTTCGTCGCGATAGCGGTCCGAGAGGATCTCGCGGGTTCGCTCCGTCCCCGAAAAGGAGGAATATAGCAGCAGGAGAATCACCGAGAAGATCGCCAGAGTGAGGAGGACTTCCACCAGGGTGAATCCGCGCCTGCCGGCCCCGCTCCTCATCTCACCGCCAGTCCCGACAGAGTGATCGTCTCCACGAACTCGCCCATCTCCCACGACACGGTGAGGTACACCTCGCGCGCGTCGGAATGAAGGGCCTGCTTGACGTTGAGTTTCCAGGCATATTTCTCGTCCGGCTCCGGGAATTCCCCCTCCGTCTCCTGGACCTCCGGAAACGTCTCCGTGACTTCCCGGAGCTTCGTTTCCCCGAGGAGGATGGCCTTCGTCCATGCATCCGATCTCTCCCCGGCGGCGATCGCCCCGGAGGTTACCTGGTAGGCCATGATGAGCGTGGCGGAGAGGATTGCCAGGGAGACGAGGACCTCGAGGAGTGTGAATCCTCTCTCGGGATCGTTTCTTCTACGCATCGCCCGTGATGGTCCCTTCGAGGACTTCCACCGAGCCGTCATGGGGATTTACGCGCAGCGTCCACTCGGGGGGGGAGCCCCCTTCGACGGATTCCCGGAAGAAGATCCGGAAGGCGGGGACTTTCCCGCCGGGGAGGTAGCGGATCTCGGTGACGATGTCGGGGGGGCGGTCCTCCCCCTCGACCCGGATCCCGGTGATCGAAAGCCCTTCCGACAGGCGGCGAGGCGGGCGCGTCGTTTCCTCTTCTTCCGTGCCCCGGAACCGGTAGGTACCGTCGGACGGGTCGATGACGAGTATGATCTCCCGTTTCTCGAAGAGGGCCATGTCGAAGGCCGCCTCCGAGCCGGCGGCGATCTCCCGGAAGACGGTGTTGCGGTCCGGGCCCACGATGGAGGAGAAGCGGGGGACGACGAGCCACAGCAGAAGCCCCAGCACGAAGAGGACGACCGAGAGCTCGATGAGCGTGAAGCCCGGGCTACTCCGCGTCCCAGGAATTGATGTCCGCATCTTCGCCGTCACCGCCGGGCACCCCGTCCGCCCCGTAGGAGGTTATGTCGTAATCCCCGTGGCTGCCGGGGGAGATGTACGCGTAATGGTTGCCCCAGGGGTCCTTCGGGACCCGGTCGAGGTACCCCCCCTTTCGGTAGTTCTTCGGGATCCGGCCGGTTTCGGGAGTGCGGACGAGGGCCTCGATCCCCTGCTCGGTTCCGGGGTAGAACCCGTTGTCGAGTTTGAAGAGCTGGAGGGCCTGCTCGAGGTTCTTGATCTGGAGCCGGGTCTGGGTCCGCTTCGCCTCCTCCGTGCGCCCGATCAGCTTCGGAACCACGAGAGCCGCGAGCAGACCCAGGATGACGATGACGACCATGATTTCCAGAAGGGTGAACCCCGCACGGCCGCACAGCCGGTTTTTCCCGTTGGTTTCTCTTTCCATAGCCGTGCCTCCTCAGCGGACGATTGTGGAGATCTCGAGCAGCGGGAGCAAAATCGAGATGACGATGTAGGCGACGACCGCCCCCATCAGCAATATGATAACCGGTTCCATCAGGGAAAGCGCACGGGACAGGCGGGCCTCCACCTCCCCGTCGATCGATTCCCCCATCTTGTCGAGCAGGTAGTCGAGTTTTCCGCTTTCCTCGCCGACGGCGACCATCTGGACGAGCGTGGGGGGGATCTCGGCGTGCTGACGCAGGGCCTCGGACAGCGAGGTTCCCTCCACGACGCGGGCCGCGGCGGCCTCGATCCGCTCCGCGATCACGGCGTTTCCCACGACGGGGGCGACGATCCGGAGGGCCCGGTCGATGGGAATCCCGCCCGCCGTCATGGTGGAAAGGGTGCGCGCGAAGCGCGAAAGAGCCGCCAAGTGGACGATCCTCCCCAGGATCGGAAGGCGAAGGAGAAAAGCGTCCCTGGCCCGCTTCCCCTTGTCGGTGGCCAGGTATCGCCTGCCCGCCACGATCAGCCCTGCGAGCAGGAGAAGCAGGACCCACCATCCGGCCGCCAGGAGGTTCGATACCGCGATCAGGATGCGCGTGGGAATCGGAAGGGCCCGGTCCATGTGGGAGAACACCCCGACGATCTTCGGCACGACGAAGGAAAGCAGAAAGACGACCACGAGCGAAGCCACGGCAGCCATGAGAAGCGGGTAGGTAAGCGCCGAACGGACGCGGTTCACCGTCCGCGCCTGATCCTCGAGGTGGTCGGCCAGCCGGGACAGGGAAAGGGCAAGCGTGCCGCTTTCCTCCCCGGCGCGCACCATGCTCGCGTACAGCTCCGGAAAGGTCCCGGGGTGGGCCTCGACGGCGCGGGCGAGGGACATCCCGCTTCGCACGTCCTCCTGGATCCCGACGAGAACCCCGCGGCTCTCCGGGTCGTCAACCTGGGCCGACAGCGACTGGAGCGCGGCGACCACGGGGACGCCCGCTCCGACGAGCGTGGCCAGCTGCCGGGTCAAAAGGGGGAGGAATTCCTTGCGGCCGAGCAGGGAGAGGGAAGGGAGAAGCCGGCTTCCGCCGGTTTCCTCCGTGAGCGCGATGGGGTACGTGCCGTCCGCGCGAAGCTTCGTGCGCGCGGCCGACAGGCTTTCCGCGTCGACGACCCCCTTCGTCTCGGCCCCTGCCTGCGAGACCCCGGTGTACCTGTACGTGGGCATGCGGAACCCTTACTCCTCCTGGGTCACGCGCAGCACCTCTTCCGCGGAGGTGATGCCTGCGCGCACCTTTTCCGCCCCCGCGGCGAGGATCGTCCGCATCCCCCGCCCGACGGCGAATCCCTTGATCCCTTCCGAGTCCGCGCGCTCGAGGATCAGGGCCCGGAGGCGGTCGTCCACGGTGAGGATCTCGAAGATCCCCACGCGCCCGCGGTAACCGGTGTTCATGCAGGAGGGGCACCCGGCGGCCGCGAAGAACCGCCCGGCCGGTTCCCCGGCAAGGCCCATCTCCTTCCACTGGGCGGCTGACGGGGCATACGGAACGCGGCAGTCCGGGCAGAGCTTGCGCACGAGGCGCTGGGCGATGACCGAGGAAAGGGAGGAGGCGACGAGGAACGGCTCGATCCCCATGTCGACCAGGCGAGTCACCGCGCTGGCGGAATCGTTCGTGTGGAGGGTGGACAGGACGAGGTGCCCCGTGAGCGAGGCCTGGATCGCGATCTCCGCCGTCTCGGAGTCCCGGATCTCCCCCACCATGATGATGTCGGGGTCCTGCCGGAGGATCGACCGCAGTCCGCTGGCGAACGTGAGTTGGATCTTCGGGTTGACCTGGATCTGCCCGATGCCGTGGATCTGGTATTCCACCGGGTCCTCGATGGTGATGATGTTCTTCGTCCCCGAGTCCAGCCG
>DASUAN010000186.1:0-2299 GCA_035763765.1 Candidatus Deferrimicrobiaceae bacterium | reverse complement strand
TTCCATGTGCATCTCCCCGACCATCGCCAGGTATTCCCTGCGGAAGGAGAGGACGGTCATCACCGAGTCCATGAGCATGGGAAAATCGATCCTGCCGACCTGGTACGACTCGACGTTCGCCCGGAACGACTGCTCCGCCTGAGGAATCAGGGTGGTCCGGTAGAGAGCCGCCACCTCCGCCCGGTTCGCGAGGTTGGCCAGGATCCTTCCGATCTCATCCTCCGCCGCAAGGTCCAGCGCCTCGAGATCCCGCGCGGCCATCTCCTTCTCCGCGGTCATCTCCCGCAGTTGCGGATCAAGCTTCTGTCTTCTCCATAGGGGAAGGTTGACCATGACCATCGAGGAGATCATGTCGGACCGGGCCGCCCCGTCGGGCATCGCGTCGCGCTGCATGTACGATACGGAGGCCTCGAAATCCGGCCAGTACTCCCGTCTCGCCATCTCCACGCGGGCGCCGCCTCGGCCGATCCGTGCCCGCGCCGCCTTCCGGGCGGGCCGATTCTCCCGATAGATCCCCGTCATCCCGTCCTGCCCCCACGGGATCGCGAATTCGGACAGGTCCTCGAGCTCTGGAACCGGGCGGTTCGCGGGGAGAGCGGCCAATGCGTTGAGCCGCACCGAGAGCACCTTTTCCCGGTTCTCCAGCAGGAGAAGCATCTCGCGCATCTTCCCCGATTCCACCTGCCCCCGGAGCACGTCCGGCTGGCTTCCCTTGCCGACGGAGTACATCTCCTGCGTGACCCCCACGATGTCCCGGAGGACCTCCCGGGTGCGACGCACCACCTCCGCCTGTCTCCGGATGGAGGCAAGCTCCGCATAGGTCATCCGGATCTCCGACCGGAGCATGTTCCGCATCTCCTCCAGGTCGTGGACGCTCTGCTCCTTTTCCATCCCCGCCGCCTCCCGCTTGAGGCGCAGCTTCCCGGGGAAGGGGAACATCTGCGACAGACCGATCTCCTTCCCCGTCATCTCCTCTTCGCGGAAGGACCAGGACCGGGTGGGCAGGTTCGTCACCCCCAAGCGGGCCTTCGGGTCGTCCAGCGCGCCTGCGCGGACCTCCGCGTTCTCCTTCATCCGGATCCTCTCCCTCATGGAGGCGAGGGACGGGTTCCTCGAAAGGGCTTCCTCGACGTAAGCCGAGGCCGGAACCGGCCCCGCCTCCGCCGGAGGGAGCCCCGGGGCGAAGGAAACCCAAAGAAGCAGGGAAAATCCCGCCATGGCCTGCCGCCTGCAACCGCATGGGGAAACGTGTCTGTCCATACCTTCCTCCTCCCCTTGCCGCCCGCCATTTCTGGGGGTCCATCCGGGGGAGATCACAGCGCTGTGGTAACGGGGAACTACTTTTCGGAAAGGAGGGAAGGTCCGGCGCGGGTGACGCCGGCGCCCGTCGAGGGCTTAAGGAAACAGGGGGTATGATCGGGTATTGTCGGGATTTTTGCCGAAATCGCAGGGAAGATCCCGGAGTGCCCCGCGGGGGCAACGTGTAAAGAGACCAGATCAGCGTATATTTCGGCCCGCCGGCGAGGGATGCGGGGAGAGACGACCGAATCGTCTTCCCCCGAGGAAGCGGCGATGCGCGTCCGCCGGTCCGGGTCGGGCAAGGCGGACACGGCGCGTGGAACGACGAACCCGAAAGCGACGAACAGGACGACCCAGATCGTCAGCGCCTTCGTCCGCATCGCCGTCTCATGCCTCCTTCCGACTTGAACCCTTGCTCGGCACCCGCTACTCCCATTTTTTCTGGCATAACCCGTGCCAACGGAGGAAAGGGGTCGGATCATCGGATTTGCATGGGATTTTCTAAAGCGGGGGGGAGGCCCTAGCCGGAGCCGGAGAATTCTCTCCTGCCCGCTGGAGAATATTCTCCAAGGGGAGAAAGGACGCCCGTGGCGTCCTTTCTCCCCTTCCCGTCAGCCGGAGGATCGCCCTACTGGACCGTGTGGGTGAAGGTCGCGGTCCCTTTCTTTCCGCCGGAAACAATCTCGACGGAGAACCCGTATTCCCCCTTGGCCAGGGTGATGTCCGCGCCGAAGTGTCCCTGCATCACCACGAGATCGTATTTCGCCGTTTTCTTGTCGGGGCCGGTGACCGTCACGGTTCCCTTCCCCTCGGTGACATGCTTTTTCCCCGCATCCTCGAGGGAGAACGCAAGGTGATGGGTGTGCTTCATCATCGCCATCATCTTCTCCGACGCCTTCGACTTTTCCATCTGCGCCTTCATGTCGACGAGGCGGGCCTCGGCCATCCAGGGGCCGATCGCCCCCCCGAAGATCCTGTCGCCCATCTTCATCATGCCGTG
>DASUAN010000185.1:0-6924 GCA_035763765.1 Candidatus Deferrimicrobiaceae bacterium | reverse complement strand
ATCTTCGTCCTCCTGCTGCAATGCTTCCGGTGGATGTTCCGGCCCCCCTCGGAAATCCGGAACATCGTCAAGCAGATGGAGGAAGTGGGGGTGAACTCTCTCCCCGTGGTCCTGGTCACGGCGACCTTCACGGGGATGGTGCTCGCCCTCCAGAGCTGGTCGGGCTTTCAGCGGTTCCAGGCGACGAGCTTCGTCGGAACGGTGGTTGCGCTCTCCATCACGCGCGAGCTGGGCCCGGTGTTCGCCGGCCTCATGGTCTCCGGACGGGTGGGCGCGTCCATGGCGGCCGAGCTCGGAACGATGAAGGTCACGGAACAGATCGATGCGCTGGTGACCCTGGCCACGAACCCGGTCAAGTACCTCGTGGTCCCGCGGGTCGTGGCCGCCACCCTCGTTCTCCCGGTTCTGGTCATCTTCGCGGACCTCGTCGGCGTCCTGGGGGGATACTTCGTCTCCGTGTACCTCCTCGGGGCCAACCCGTACGTCTACACGGACAAGACGTACCAGTACCTCGAGTTCCGGGACATCTACACGGGGCTGGTGAAGGCCGCCGTCTTCGGCTTCCTCATCGCGCTCATCTCCTGCTATAACGGATTCATCGCGGAGGGAGGCGCGGAAGGGGTCGGGCGCGCCACGACGAGGGCGGTGGTGGCCTCCTCCATGACGGTGCTCGTGTCGGATTACTTCATGACGTCGTACATGTTCTAGGGGGGCGCCGTTCGGCAGGTGCCGCGGCGAAGGGAAGGAAACGAAGGATGATCGAGATCCGGGGGCTGCACAAGAGGTTCGGGGAGAACGTCGTCCTCGACGGGGTCGAACTGACCGTCCCCCGGGGGAAGAACACCGTGGTCATCGGGGGAAGCGGGACGGGGAAGTCGGTCCTCATCAAGTGCGTCGTGGGACTCCTGCGGGCCGATGCCGGGGAGATCCTGATCGACGGGGAGGACGTGACGAAGATGGACGAGCGCCAACTCGTCCGCGTCCGGCGGAAGTTCGGCATGCTTTTCCAGGGTTCCGCCCTGTTCGACTCCATGAACGTGGGGGAGAACGTCGCGTTCGCCCTTCGCAGGCTTCATCTCTACCCCGAGCGGCAGATCCGCGACGTGGTGGAGGAGAAGCTCGCCATGGTGGGGCTTCGGGACATCCAGCAGCTGATGCCGGCGGAGCTGTCCGGAGGGATGAAGAAGCGGGTCGGCCTTGCCCGGGCGATCGCCGCCGAGCCCGAGATCCTTCTCTACGACGAGCCGACCACGGGCCTCGACCCGATCATGGCCGACGTGATCAACGACCTCATCATCTCCCTCCGGGAATCGCTCGGAGTGACTTCGATCTCGATCACCCACGACATGGCCTCCGCCTACAAGATCGCGGATCAGATCGCGATGCTGTATAAAGGGAAGATCGTCGAGGTGGGAACGCCGGAGGAGATCCGCAACACGAGCAACCCGGTCGTCTCCCAGTTCGTGGAAGGGCGGGCGGAGGGTCCGATCACCGCCGAACACGAGGATTTTCTCCGGTTCGTCCGCCGCTCGGGCGAAAGCGGAATGCAGGAGGGGCGTTGATGTCGAAAGAAGCGAAGGTGGGGATCTTCGTTCTCCTCGGGCTCGTGGTCCTCACCTATTTCACCTTCCGCGTCAGCAAGCTGGGCGGGATCGGGGAGGCGGGGTACAACCTCACCGTGGACTTCGAGACGGCGGCCGGCCTCGAACCGAAGGCGAACGTGAAGATGGCGGGGGTGCCCGTAGGGAAGGTCGAGGCGATCGAACTCGTGGGGAGAAACGCCCGCCTGGTGCTGCGGATCCGCGACGGCGTGCGGGTCCCCATCGACTCCGTGGCGTCCATTCAGACCCAGGGGCTTCTCGGAGAGAAGTATGTGGAGATCCTCCCCGGGAAAGAGACCGAACAGATGCTTCCCGCCGGGGGGCGGATGGTGAACACCATCCCGCCCGCCAACCTCGACGAGATCGTCCGCAAGGTGTCGCAGATCTCGGAGGACATCAAGGACTTCACCGGCACGCTCGCCTCGACGCTGGGGACGGAGGAAGGGAAGAAGGCGCTCTCCGACATCCTCCACAACGTCCGGGAGACGACGGAAGTCCTCCGGACCGTCGTGGCGGGAAACGAGGAGCGGCTCAACCGGATCCTGGCCCACGTGGACACCCTCTCCGCGAATCTCTCGGAGATCTCCTCCGCAAACAAGGAAGACCTTCGGGCGACGATCGCGAACCTGCGCGCGTTCTCCGAGACGCTCAAGACCGAGTCGCCCGGGCTGGCGCGCAACCTCCAGAGGATGAGCGAGCAGGTAAGCGGCGTGGTCGGGGAGAACCGGGAGAACATCCGGGAAAGCATCGAGAACCTGAAGAGCGCGTCGGCGAAGCTCGACAACACCCTCGATTCGGCGAGCAAGGTGCTGGCCAAGATCGATCGGGGCGAGGGAACGCTCGGCAAGCTGGTGTCCGACAACACGACCATCAACACGCTCAACGACACGCTTGAGGGAATCAACCGCTATGTCCGCAAGACCGAGTCGCTCAAGACCTTCCTCGACTACAAGCTGGAATTCCAGGTCGAGCCGTCGGAGTACAAACATTATGCGAACCTGAGGCTGCAGCCCTCTGCCGACAAGTATTACCTTCTCGGGGTGGTGGACGATCCGAGGGGGAAATTCTCCTCCAGCGAAACCACGACCACGACTTCGCCCGGGGGGACGGTGACCACCCAGCAGGACTCGTACTCCAACGACCTGAAGTTCACGGCGATGGTGGCGAAGCGGTTCGCGGGACTGACGATCCGGGGCGGCGTTCTGGAGTCGACGGGGGGGGTGGGGGTCGACTACCACATGATGAGAGACCGGCTGAGCATCGGCGTGGACGCGTTCGACTTCACCCGGGAGGATCAGCCGCCTCATTTGAAAGTGTTCGGCAACTATGATATCGTGAAAAACTTTTTCATCACGGGCGGCGTGGACGATGTCCTCAACGACGAGAAGAATCTGCGCACCCTGTTCTTCGGGTTCGGGATCAAGTTCGAGGACGAGGACCTGAAGACCGTTTTGGGAGCGGTGCCGATCAGGCCGTAACCGCCGCACACTCCACGGAAAAGAGGAAGGGCAAAGATCCATGGCGAGAATCCGCAGGGCGATATTGAGCGTTTCCGACAAATCGGGGATCGTGGAGTTCGCGAAGGGGCTGTCGCGTCTGGGGGTGGAGCTGTATGCCTCCGGAGGAACGGCCGGCCTGTTGCGGGAGAAGAAGGTCCCGGTCCGGCTGATCGAGGAGTACACCGGCTTTCCGGAAATGCTCGGCGGCCGGGTGAAGACCCTCAACCCGAAGATCCACGGCGGAATCCTCGCGATCCGCGGAAACGCCTCCCACTTGAAGACGATCGCGTCCCACGGAATCGTGCCGTTCGACATGGTGGTGGTCAACCTCTACCCGTTCGAGGAGACGATCGCCCGGCCCGGATGCACGCTCGAGGAGGCGATCGAGAACATCGACATCGGCGGGCCGGCGATGCTGCGTTCCGCGGCCAAGAATTATGGGGACGTGGCGGTGGTCACCGACCCGTCGGACTATCCCGATCTCCTCGGAAAGCTCAAGAAGGGGAGCGGAAATCTCGATCCCGGGACGCATGCGGAGCTGGGCCGGAAGGCGTTCGCCCTGACGGCCCGATACGATGCCGCCGTCTCGAACTATCTCGAGCGCGGGGAAGGCGGGTACCCCGTCACGTATACCGCCCAGTGGCGCAAGGTCCAATCGCTCCGGTACGGGGAGAACCCGCACCAGAGCGCGGCATTCTACGCCGATTCCCGGCTGCCCGACGAGCCGACCCTCGGGGGGGCGAGGCAGCTGCAGGGGAAGGAGCTCTCCTACAACAACATCGTGGACCTCGACGCGGCGCTTCAGCTTTCCCTGGAGTTTTCGGAGCCGGCGGCGGCGATCATCAAGCACACGAATCCCTCGGGCGTCGGTCTGTCCAAGCGGCGGCTGGTGGATGCTTTCAAGAAGGCGAGGGAATGCGACCCGGTTTCCGCCTACGGGGGGGTCATCGGATTCAACCGGCCGGTGAACGCCGAGACGGCGAGGGAGGTCGCGTCGACCTTCTTCGAGGCCGTCATCGCTCCCTCCTATGACAAGGAAGCCGGGAAGATCCTCTCCGCGAAGGGAAACCTCCGCCTTCTCGAGGCGGGCAGAACCTTCCGCTGGGGCGGCAATCCCGGACACGAGATGAAGAAGGTGAGCGGGGGACTTCTCCTCCAGACGAGGGACCGGCATGTCCTCGATCCCGGATCGCTCAAGATCGTGACGAAACGCGCACCCACGAAGGAGGAGCTCGAAGCCCTCCTCTTCGCGTGGAAGGTGTGCAAACATGTGAAATCCAATGCGATCGTCTACGCGCTCAAGGATCGCACCGTCGGGGTGGGGGCCGGGCAGATGAGCCGCGTGGATTCCGCCAAGATCGCGGTGATGAAGGCCCAGCGCCCGACGGCGGGGACGGTCGTGGCCTCGGACGCCTTCTTCCCCTTTCGCGACGGCCTGGATGCGGCGGCCGCGGCGGGGGCGACGGCGGTGATTCAGCCCGGGGGGTCGGTACGCGACGCAGAGGTGATCGCGGCGGCCGACGAGCACGGGATGGCAATGGTCTTCACGGGGGTGCGTCACTTCCGACACTGATTCGACCGGTGCGGTTCCGGGGGAGGAGGCGACAAGTGGGGTTGAAGATCCTGGTCGTGGGAAGCGGGGGGCGGGAGCACGCTCTCGTCTGGAAGCTCGCGCAGAGCCCGTTGGTGGAGAAGATCTTCGCGGCGCCCGGGAATCCCGGGATGGGGAAGGACGCGGAGCTCGTCCCCGTGTCGGTGGACGAGATCCCCAAACTCGTCGACTTCGCCGTGAAACAGGGGGTGGACCTGACGGTCGTAGGGCCCGAGGCCCCTCTGGCCGCCGGCATCACCGATGATCTGACCCGGCACGGCCTGCTCGTCTGCGGACCGAGCAAAGCCGCCGCGCAACTCGAAGGCTCCAAGGTGTTCACGAAGAACATCCTGGCGAAATACGGAATCCCGACGGCGGATTTCCGGGTGTTCGACGACTACGACGACGCGGAACAGTACGTCCTCACCCATCGGTTGCCGGTCGTGATCAAGGCCGACGGGCTCGCGGCAGGAAAGGGAGTGGCCGTGGCCGGGACGTACGAAGAGGCGATCGCGTTCCTCCGGGACGTGATGGAGAATCGGGTCTTCGGCGCCGCGGGGGAGAGGGTGGTCGTCGAGGAGTGCCTTACGGGCGAGGAGGCGTCCTACATCGTATTCACCGACGGAGAGAAGATCGTTCCTCTCCCGTCGTCCCAGGACCACAAACGGATCGGCGACGGCGATACGGGTCCGAACACCGGCGGGATGGGCGCATACTCCCCGGCGCCGGTGATCACCCCGGAGGTCGAGGAAAAGGTCCTCCGGGAGATCTTCGAACCGCTTCTTGCCGGGATGCGCGCCGAAGGAGCCCCGTTCCGGGGAATCCTTTACGGCGGACTGATGATCGAGCACGGGCAGCCGAAGGTCCTCGAGTTCAACGTGCGTTTCGGGGACCCCGAGGCGCAGCCCTTGTTCATGCGCCTATCGAGCGACCTCGTTCCGCTGCTGGTCCAGTGCGCCCAGGGGAAGCTTACCGACGCGGTCATGGAGATCGACCCGAGGCCGACCGTCTGCATCGTGATGGCCTCGGGCGGGTATCCGGGTTCCTACCGAAAGGGATTTCCGATCTCCGGCATCGCGGAGGCCGAGGCGGAGGGCGACGTCAAGGTTTTCCACGCCGGTACCGCGGTGAAGGACGGGAAGCTGGTCAACAACGGGGGAAGGGTTCTCGGGGTCACCGCCGCAGGGGACAGCATCCGAAAGGCGATCGAGCGGGGGTATCGAGCGGTCGGGAAAATCCGCTGGGAAGGGGCGTACTACCGGACCGACATCGGCAAGCGGGCGCTCCTGCGGGAAGGAGCCTGACCGATGGCCGGCAAGGTTCTCATCCTCATGGGGAGCAAGTCGGATGCGGAGGTGATGGGGGAGGCGGCCCGTGTCCTGTCGGAGTTCGGGATCCCCTATTCCATGACCGTCGCCTCCGCGCACCGGTCTCCCGGCCGCACCCGGAAGATCGTGAGCCAGGCCGAGGGAAAGGGGATTTCGATCATCATCGCGGGAGCCGGCGCGGCCGCGCATCTCGCGGGCGTCGTTGCGGCGGAGACCCATCTGCCGGTGATCGGCGTGCCGCTGGAAGGATCGCCGCTGCGCGGATTCGACTCCCTTCTCTCGACGGTCCAGATGCCTGCGGGGGTTCCCGTGGCGACGATGGCGCTCGGCAAAGCGGGTGCCCGGAACGCGGCACACCTCGCCGCCCGGATTCTCGCCCTGTCGGCCCCCGGTCTCCGGGAGAAGATCCGTGCGCACCGGCGGCGGATGGCCGAGGAGGTCGCCGCTTCGGCCGAAGAGATCCGATGATCGCTCTTTCCCCGGAGTGCTTCCCCTGTTTCCTGCGGCAGGCGGACCTCGCGGCCCGTGCGCACGGCGCTTCGGAGTCCGCCCGGAAGAACCTGGCCGCCCGCGTGTCGCGGGCTCTTGCCGATGTTCCGGTCGACGGGGTTCCGGCAACGGTCGCCACCCGGCTGCAGGCGATCATCCGGGACGAACTTCGGACCGACGATCCCTTCCGGGAGGTGAAGGAGCGGGAGTTCGAACGCTTCGGGGAGATGGTCTCGCGGGCGGAGGCGCAGGTCGCCGCCTCGGCGGACCCGATGGCGGCGTCCGTCTGGATGTCGGTATTCGGCAACATCATGGACTCCGGGATCGTCGACCGGGATTCCATGGAAGGCGAGGTGAACCGGATCGCGGCGGGAGACGGGGGCCGGAAGATCCCGGAACGGTTGCGGGACGCGATG
>DASUAN010000184.1:0-3783 GCA_035763765.1 Candidatus Deferrimicrobiaceae bacterium | reverse complement strand
TCCTCGCCTTCCAGGCCCTTCCCACGATCATCTTCTTCTCGAGTCTGATGGCCGCCCTCTACTTCGTGGGGGTCATGCCCCGCCTCGTCCGGTTCTTCGCGAGACTGTTCACCCGGTTCCTTCGGATCAGCGGCGCGGAGTCGCTCTCCGTCTCGAGCAACATCTTCGTCGGCGTCGAGGCGAACATGACGATCCTGCCCCACCTCGGGGCGATGACGCGCTCGGAATACTGCACGATCCTTTCCGCGGGGATGGCGACGACGTCCTCGAACGTCCTCGCCCTCTACGTCTTTCTCCTCCAGGGACCGTTCCCGGCGATCGCGGGTCACCTCGTTTCGGCCTCGTTCCTTTCCGCCGCTGCGGCCGTCGTGATGTCGAAGCTGATCCTTCCCGAGACGGAAGAGCCCAAAACCCTCGGGCTCGATGTGAAGCCGCAATACGAAAAGGAGTCGTCGCTCATCGAGGCGGTCATCCACGGCGCGAACGAGGGGGTGAAAATGATCGTGGGGATTGTCGCCCTGCTTCTGGCCTTTCTCGGGATCGTCGCGCTCGTCGACCTCGTTCTCACGGGACTGGGAGCCCGGATCGACGGGCTGACGGGGCTTCGGATCGACTGGTCGCTCTCGGGTCTCCTCGGATACCTATTCTACCCCTTGACGCTCGTGATCGGCGTTCCTCCGGCCGACGCGTTCGAGGTGTCCCGCCTCATCGGAGAGAGGGCGGTCCTGACGGAAGTGAAAGCGTACCAGGACCTGGCCACCCTGCTCGCCGAGGGGACGCTTTCGTCCCCCCGTTCCGCGGTGATCGCCGGGTACGCGCTCTGCGGATTCGCCCACGTGGCTTCCCTGGCCATCTTCGTCGGGGGGACGGCCGCCCTCGTCCCGCACCGGACGAGGGACATCTCCGGGGTGGGGCTGCGGGCGCTTGCCGCCGCCACCCTGGCGTGTCTCATGACCGCCGCCGTCGCCGGGACGTGCTACACGGGAAGCGCCGTCCTGTTCGGGAGATCACGGATCCATGGAAAGCCGGTTTCTTCCGGAAGCCTTGCTTCGGTACAGCAGCCGGTCCGCCCTCTCCAGGAGGGATTCCGCGGTATCCTGATCCTTCGCGAGGGTTCCCCCGAGAGAGATGGTTGCCTGGAGGGGCGGGTCCCCGGGCATGGGGAGAGAGGATTGCTCGACGAGAACCCGGTACCGGGTCCCGATGGCGGCGAGATGGCTTGCGTCGACGGACGTGATGAGGGCGAGGAACTCCTCTCCCCCCCACCGGCCCACGATGTCGAGGGAGCGCGTGCTGGCCGAAAGCGTTTTCGCGATCATCTTCAGCATCCGGTCCCCGACGACGTGACCGTACGTATCGTTCACCCGCTTGAAATGGTCGATGTCGATGAGAAGGATCCCGAACGTCCAGCGGTACCGTTCCATCTCGGCGAGGCGTTCCCTAAGCCGCGTCTCGAGATACCGCCTGCTGGCGATGCCCGTGAGATCGTCCAGGAACGCCATCTTCTGGAGCTGCTCGATCCGTTCGATGTCCGCCAGCCGGGCGGAGAGATCCTGGAAGACCTCGACGGCCCCGATCACGGAGCCGCGGGCATCCTTGACCGGCGACACCCGGATGGAGACGGGGATCCGGTGGCCGTCCCGGTGGTGCAGAAACACCTCCTCCTGCCTGCTTTGGCCGTCATCGATCGTCCGGGCCAGCGCGCACTTTCCGAGGCAAAGATTGTTGCCCAGCTGGTCCAGGTGCCGAAGCTTTCCGTCGTGGCAGTGGAGCTCGAGGATCTCCGAGCGGACGTAGCCCGTGATCTCTTCCGCCCCCCGGTTCCAGAAAACGACCTTTCTTTCCCGGTCGACGAAGTAGATCCCGTCGGAAATGCTGTCCAGCAGACTTCGGTAGAATACATCGTCCATCCGCCTGGTCCCTTTCGGAAAACGGTTCCTTCGGGTAGTGTACATCGACCGGTTGGGATTTGAAAAACGGAAGGCTCCTCGACGCCGATCCCACTCCGAGCCCCTCGGCAGGAACACGCGTCCTTCCGGGGGAGTCGAAACGGCGTGCCGGATCATCTATAAGGGGAAAAAGGGGGGAACGATGCGCAAGATGATCTCGATGACAGGGTGCTTGCTGGCGATCCTCGTGATCCCGTTTTCCGGACGCGCCGCCGGGCCTGCCTTCCCGGCGATTCCTCCCGGCGAAGCCGGGGCCAAGCGTGCGCTGGAAACCTCTCCGCGCCACCACGAGTGGGTCGGCGTTGCCGTCCCCGGCCGGGAGGGAAAGGTCTCTGCCTTCGTCGCTTATCCGGAGCGCAAGGAGAAGGCCCCCGTCGTAATCGTCATCCACGAGGTCTACGGGCTCACTGACTGGATCCGGGCCGTCGCAGATCGGCTGGCCGCCGACGGGTTCATCGCCATCGCGCCGGACCTTCTCTCCGGCATGGGGCCCGGGGGCGGCGGGACCGACCGGTTCGCAAGCCGGGACGACGTCGTGAAAGCCGTCCGAGAACTCGAGGCGCCGGACGTCGTGGCTGCGCTGGACGCCGTGAGCCGATACGGCAAGGCGTTGCCCGCCGCAACGGGGAAGTACGCCACGATCGGCTTCTGCTGGGGCGGGGGCCAGAGCTTTCACTACGCGACGGCGCAGCCCGACCTGGCCGCCGCGGTGGTCTACTACGGCACGTCCCCTGCCTCGGAGGCCCTGGGGAGGATCCGCGCTCCCGTTCTCGGTCTGTACGGCGAGGACGACGCCCGGGTGAACGCCACGGTGGGCCCGGCGGAGGCGAAGATGAAGGAGCTCGGCAAAACTTACGTCACGCACACCTATCCCGGTGCGGGACACGGGTTTCTGCGGGCACAGGACGGCCGCGACGGGAGGAACCTGGCCGCGGCCGAGAAGGCCTGGCCCGTCACGATCGGCCATCTGAGGAAATTCCTGGAGTAGGATTTCTCTCCGTTCCCGAAGCGAGGGCCGGACCGCTGTGGGATCGAAGGCGTTCGGGCTATAATGAAAACGATATTTTCCGAAGTCGGTTGGAAAGGGGGATGGTGCGACCATGACGGATACCGGTGAGAAGGTTCTCCAGGTGACCTGTCCCTGTTGCCACTCGACCCTGCTGATCGATTCCCGGGCGGGCACGGTCAAGGAGTGGAAGGAGGCGAAGGATCCCCGAAAGACCGCGGATCTCAAGGACGCGATGAGGCTCCTTGCCGACGAGAAGGCGCGGGTCGACGCCCGCTACCAGGAGATCGTGAAGACCGACAGGGAAAAAGGCGCGACGATGGACAAGAGGTTCAAGGAGTTCCTCGAAAAGACCCAGGACGAACCCCCCACCAAGCCGTTGCGCGACGTGGACCTCGATTGACGGCTCAGAGCAGGTCGAACACGTCCAGAATCGTAAGCGTCGCTTCCATCAGGCGCACCACCTTCCCTTCGATCGTGACGACGACCGTTCCGCGGGGATACGGGGGAAGCCGCTTCACGAGGTCCGGGGGAAGGGGGCGGGAATGCGCGTAAACCCGCGCGTCGATCACCTCTCCCCGAGCGATCTTCTTTTGCCAGCCCGGGGGTAGCTCTCCGCCGCGCTCGACCTTCTTCTGAAGCCCCGGGGGCAGCGTCTTCATCTTTTTCCCGGGAGCCGGTTCCGCGTACCCGGGAGAGGGTGCCGTCCGGAAGAAGTCCCGGATCATTCCCATCTCCTCGTGGGTGAACCGGTACTGACCCGGGGCCGTCTGCTCAATGCGGACCGGCGCCTGCGCAGGGGGCGGAGAAGGAGCGGGTTCCCTCTTC
>DASUAN010000183.1:0-3629 GCA_035763765.1 Candidatus Deferrimicrobiaceae bacterium | reverse complement strand
GACTGCAAGACCGGCGTGTCGGGGGGCGGAAGGGGGCCGGCCTTAGGCTTTCACTACCCCGAGGTGGAGGGGGGAGTGCGTCCGTACGGTCTTCCCAGGCACCGGCACAACCCGGAGATGGACCAGGAGCTTTCGTTCGCCGCCGGGAAGAAGGTGACCGTCACCTTCGTGCCCCACCTCCTTCCGATGGTACGGGGGATCCTGGCGACGTGCTACGCAAAGGCCGCGGCGAAGGCGCGGGCAGAGGAACTGGAGGATGCCTTCCGGAAGCATTACGGCAAGGAGCCGTTCGTTCGCCTCTGCGGGCCGGGGGTCCTTCCTTCGACCAAGGACGTCTGCGGGAGCAACTTCTGCGACCTCGCCTTCCGGTTCGACGAGAAAAGCCGGCGCGTCATCGTCCTCTCCGCGATCGACAACCTGGGAAAGGGAGCCTCGGGCGCGGCCGTCCAGTGCTTCAACCTCATGATGGGCTTCCCGGAGGACGAAGGCCTCCGGGCCGCCCCGATCTTCCCGTGAGCCAATTCCCCCCGGGAGTTGCGGTGGTCATTCCTGCGAGGTACGGCGCCCGTCGCCTGCCGGGGAAGCCCCTGGCCCAAATAGACGGTCACCCGATGATATGGTATGTTTGGGAAAACGCACGAAAATCGAGGTGTGCGACGCGCGTGATCGTGGCTACCGACGACGAGCGGATCGCCGGAGCCGTGCGCGGCTTCGGCGGGGAAGCGCGGATGACATCCCCCGCCTGTGCCTCGGGAACGGACCGTGTGGCCGAAACGGCGCGGGGGCTTTCCGAGGAGATCATCATCAACCTGCAGGGCGACGAGCCGATGATGGACCCGTCGGTGATCGACGCCGTGGCGGCTCCGCTCCTGGCGGATCCGGCGGTTTCGATGGCGACGGCCGCCATCGTTCAGGAGGATCCGGAGGAGTTCGTCAAGCCTTCCGTGGTCAAGGTGGTGGTGGACGACCGCGGGGACGCCCTCTATTTTTCCCGGGCCCCCATCCCCCATTACCGGGAGGCGGGCTCCGGCAGGTACCGGAAGCACCTCGGGATCTACGGATACCGGAGGGATTTCCTGCTGCACCTTTCCGTTCTGCCCCCGAGCCCGCTGGAGGAGACGGAGCGCCTCGAGCAGCTCCGGGTCCTTCAGAGCGGCGGGAAGATCCGGGTCGTCGACGTGGCATTCGACTCGGTCGGCGTGGACACCCCCGAGGACCTCCACGCGGTGGAGACGAGCCTATGCGCCCGGAAAAAACGGTAAAACCGAAGTATATCTTCGTGACGGGGGGAGTCGTCTCCTCGCTGGGCAAGGGGCTTGCCGCCGCTTCCATCGGTGCGCTCCTCGAAGCGAGGGGCTTGCGGATCACGATGCTCAAACTCGACCCGTACATCAACGTCGATCCGGGAACGATGAACCCGTTCCAGCACGGGGAGGTCTACGTGACCGACGACGGCGCCGAGACCGACCTCGACCTGGGCCACTACGAGCGGTACACCTCGACCCGCATGAGCAAGAAGAACAACTGCACCACGGGAAAGATCTACCATTCCGTGATCACGAAGGAACGCCGCGGGGACTACCTGGGCGGCACGGTCCAGGTCATCCCGCACATCACCGACGAGATCAAGCGGGTCATCTACTCGGCCGCGCAGGGATACGATCTGGCCATCGTGGAGGTGGGGGGGACGGTGGGCGACATCGAAAGCCTCCCGTTCCTCGAGGCGATCCGGCAGGTGAGAACCGACCGCGGGAAGGAAAACGTCCTCTATGTCCACGTCACGCTCGTCCCCCACATCCGGACGGCGGGGGAGCTGAAGACGAAGCCCACCCAGCACAGCGTGAAGGAACTCCGTTCGATCGGCATCCAGCCCGACGTCCTCCTGTGCCGCACGGACCGGGTGCTGCCGAAGGAGATCAAGGCGAAGATCGCCCTGTTCTGCAACGTCACCGAGGACGCGGTCATCACGGCCCGGGATGTCGACCTGATCTACGAAGTGCCGCTCGTCTTCCACCAGGAGGGGCTCGACGACAAGATCATGGAGCTGCTGAACATCTGGGCGGGGGAGCCGAAACTCGACCGCTGGGCGACCGTGGTGGAGAAATGGAAGAATCCGCTCGGCGAGGTGACGATCGCCATCGTGGGGAAATACGTCAATCTGAGGGAATCGTACAAGAGCCTGAACGAAGCCCTGACGCACGGGGGGATCGCCCATACGGTGCGGGTCCTCCACCGCTACGTGGACTCCGAGGAAGTCGAGCGGCAGGGAGCGGAGGCGCTTCTCAAGGGCGTCGACGGGATCCTGGTTCCGGGCGGGTTCGGGTCGCGGGGCGTGGAAGGGAAGATCGCCGCGGTCCGGTATGCCCGGGAGAACCGCATCCCCTATTTCGGGATCTGTCTCGGGATGCAGGTCGCGGTGCTCGAGTTCGCCCGGAACGTCTGCGGGCTCCCGCTCGCCACGAGTCGGGAGCTGGATCCGGAAAGCGAGTGCCCGGTCATCGATCTGATGCCCGAGCAGCGCAGCATCCAGGACAAGGGTGCGACGATGCGGCTCGGGGCGTACCCCTGCCGGCTCGTCGAAAACTCGTTCGCGGGCAGGGCGTACGGGGCGTCCGAAATCTCGGAGCGGCACCGCCACCGGTACGAGTTCAACAACGAGTATCGGGAGGTGCTCTCCGCCAAGGGGTTGCAGATCACCGGCCTGTCTCCCGATGAACGCCTCGTGGAGATCGTCGAGATCCCCGACCACCCGTGGTTCCTCGGTTGCCAGTTCCACCCCGAGTTCCAGTCGAGGCCGCTTTCCCCCCACCCTCTGTTCCGGGACTTCATCGGGGCGGCCCTCGCCTATTCGAGGCAGGGGGTCCTGTGATCCGGCAGGTGGAAATCGCCGGCCGCTTTCGCATCGGGGAAGGGAATCCCCCGGTCTTCATCGCGGGTCCCTGCGTCCTCGAGTCGCGGGAACTGGCGTTCTCCGTCGCGGACTTCCTCTCCGCCCTCGCCTCGCGGCTGTCGATCTCCGTCATCTTCAAGGGATCCTTCGACAAGGCGAACCGCTCCTCGGGCCGGTCCTTCCGGGGCCCCGGAGAACGGGAGGGGCTCAAGGTCCTGGCCGAGGTGAAAAGACGGTACGGACTTCCGGTGACCACCGATATCCATCTTCCGCGGCAGGCGGCATCGGCCGCTGAAGTGGCGGACCTCCTCCAGATTCCCGCGTTTCTCTGCCGCCAGACGGACCTGGTCGTCGCGGCGGGCAGGACGGGCCTTCCCGTCAACATCAAGAAGGGGCAGTTCATGGCCCCCTGGGACATGGCGAACGCCGTGGAGAAAGTCGTCGCCACGGGGAACCCCGCCGTCCTCGTCACGGAGCGGGGGACCTCCTTCGGGTACAATAACCTCGTCGTCGACTTTCGGGGGATTGCGACGATCCGGGAGACGATCTGCCCGGCGATCTTCGACGCGACGCACAGCGTGCAGCTTCCCGGGGGAGGGGGCGACGTTTCCTCGGGGGAAAGAAGATTCGTCGCCCCCCTGGCCCGCGCGGCTTTCGCGGCGGGAGTGGACGGCCTGTTCCTGGAGATCCACCCCGATCCCGGGCGCGCCCTGTCCGACGGCCCGAACAGTCTCCCCCT
>DASUAN010000182.1:0-5644 GCA_035763765.1 Candidatus Deferrimicrobiaceae bacterium | reverse complement strand
GAGGGACTGGAAAAGCGGTCCGACGACCTGGCCGCCGAGGTCGCCAGGCAGCTCGGAAAGGCGTGAGGGGGCCCCCCGAGCGTCCCCTCAACGGAGGGTCCGTGGAGAAACCGGTGTACCGACGCATTTTGCTGAAGCTGTCGGGCGAGGCCCTGATGGGGAAGCAGGCGTACGGGATCGATGACGGGGTCCTCGCGGCCCTTTCGGAGGAGATCCGGGAGGTGGCGTCCCTCGGGGTCCAGATCGCCCTTGTCGTCGGGGGGGGGAACATCTTCCGGGGCATACGGACCAGCCGGGAGTACGGAATCGAGCGCGCCTCCGCCGACTACATGGGGATGCTCGCCACCGTGATCAACAGCCTGGCGCTTCAGGAGAGGCTGGAGCACGACGGTTTGGTGACGCGCGTCCTCTCCGCGATCGAGATGCGGGCGATCGCCGAGCCGTACATCCGGCGGCGCGCCCTGCGGCATCTCGAGAAAGGGAGGATCGTCATCTTCGCCGCGGGCACCGGCAACCCGTATTTCACGACGGACACCGCCGCTGCCCTCCGGGCGATGGAGATCCACTCGGACGCGATTCTCAAGGCCACCCGGGTCGACGGGGTGTACGACAAGGATCCGCTGGTCCACAAGAACGCGAGGAAGTTCCAGGAGCTGACCTACATCGAGGTCCTGCAGAGAAATCTCAAGGTGATGGATGCCACGGCAATCTCCCTGTGCATGGACAACCATCTTCCGATCGTCGTCTTCAACCTGACGAAGCGGGGGAACATCCGGAGGGTCGTCCTGGGAGAAACGATCGGCACCGTGGTCCGGGGAGGAAGGTAGTGGAAGCCCTGTTCAAGGACACGAGCGGCAAGATGGGCAGAAGCATCGAGGCCTTCAAGAAGGATCTCGGGAAGATCCGCACGGGAAGAGCGTCCCTCTCCCTCCTGGACGGGATCAAGGTCGACTATTACGGGACGCCCACCCCTCTCCCGCAGGTGGGGACCCTGTCCGTTCCGGAAAGCAGGCTGATCACGGTCACCCCCTGGGACGCCAAGATGATCGGCCCGATCGAGAAGGCGGTCCAGGCGAGCGGCCTGGGGCTGAACCCCTCCAGCGACGGGAAGGTCGTGCGCATTCCCATCCCCCCCCTGACCGAGGAGCGGCGCAAGGACCTCGTCAAGGTGGTGAAGAAGATGGCCGAGGAATCGCGCATCGCGGTCCGGAACATCCGGAGGGAGGGGATCGAGCGGATCAAGGAGAGGGAAAAGAAGAAGGAGATCTCCGAGGACGAGATGAAGCGGTGGCAGGACCGGATCCAGAAGGAGACGGACCACTTCATCAAGAAGATCGACGAGATCCTGAAGACGAAGGAACAGGAGATCATGGAGGTCTGACGCCTGCGTCGGACCGCGGCCGCCAAGCAGCGAACGAAGGAGGAACCGGATCATGGCTGTCGTCATCAACCACGAGTGCAACGCCTGCGGAGCCTGCGTGGACCTCTGCCCGACCGGAGCGATCGTGGAGGGCGAGAAGTACAGGGTGACCGATGAATGCACCGAATGCCTTGCCTGCGTCGATTCCTGCCCGACCGAAGCGATCGTCCAGCTCTAGGACGTTCCTGCCGGGAAACGAAGACCAGCCCACATGAAAAGCGGCGGACTTCCGGCATCCGCCCTCCCGCGGCACGTGGCCATCATCATGGATGGGAACGGGCGGTGGGCAAAGAACCGCGGGCTTCCGCGCATCGAAGGGCACCGGATGGGCATCCGCTCCGTCCGGGCCGTGGTCGAGTGCGCGAGGGAAATCGGCCTTCCCTACCTCACGCTGTACGCCTTCTCCTCGGAGAACTGGGGGCGTCCCGAGGCCGAGGTGACCACCTTGATGCGGCTTCTCCGGGAGTTCCTGGTCAAGGAACTTCCGGACCTCAACCGGCACGGGATCCGGTTGAACGTGATCGGGGAGGTCTGGCACCTTCCCGCCTACGTTCTGGAGGTCCTCGAGCGGACGCTGTCGTCCACCGCGCAAAACCAGGACTTGACGCTCACCCTGGCCCTTTCGTACGCGGGCAGGAACGAGATCGTTCGGGCCGCGAAGAAGCTGGCGATGGATGCGGCGGCGGGAAAGATCGTTCCGGAGTCGATCACCGACGAGGAATTCGCCGGCAGGCTGGACACGGGAGGGATCCCTGACCCGGACCTGGTGATCCGGACCAGCGGGGAGATCCGGGTCAGCAATTTCCTCCTTTGGCAGGCGGCGTACGCCGAATTCGTCTTCACCGACGTCCTGTGGCCCGATTTCGGCAAACCGGAGTTTCTCGCCGCGCTCGAGGAATATGCGCGGCGCGACCGTCGTTTCGGGTTGACGGGGGAACCGGGGACCCTTTCCCCGGGGGACGTATGAACGCGCTCGGAAAACGGATCCTCACCGCGGTCGTGCTTCTTCCCCCGCTGATCGGGGCGGTGCTCCTCGGAAAGGGCTGGCCTTTCGCCATCCTGGTGGGAACGGTGACGGTCCTGTGCGCAGGCGAGTATTTCCGCATGTTCTTTTCCACCGCCCGGGACCGCTGGTCCGGCGTGGCGGTGACCGGCCTGATCTATCTCTCCGGGATCCTCCTTCCCTTCCCCGCGGCGGGGGCGGCCGTGCTGTGCGGCGTCGCCCTGGCGGCGTTCCATTTCCTGGCGGGCGGGGGGTCCCCCGGCGAGAAGGCGCGGGGAGCCGCGCTGGCGGCGCTCGGAACGGTCTACATCGGGGGGTTTCTGTCCACCTATCCCCGGATCATCGATCTCCCCGCGGGGGAACGTTGGATCTTCCTGGGGTTGGTGGCGGTCTTCGCGGGGGACACCTTCGCCTATATCGTCGGGAAACGGTTCGGGAAGCGGCCCCTCTCTCCGAAGATCTCCCCGAACAAGACCGTCGAGGGAGCGATCGGAGGGCTGGCGGCGAGCGTTCTGCTGGGGACCGGCTACGGGGCACTCTTCCTGCCCGAGGTTCTCCCCTGGTTCGTCGCTCTCGGCTCCGCGGTCATCGGGATTGCGGGACAGGCGGGGGACCTCTTCGAGTCGCTTTTGAAGCGCGCCGCCGGGGTGAAGGACAGCGGGAGGCTGCTTCCGGGTCATGGAGGGATGTTCGACCGGGCGGATGCCGTGATCTCTGCGGGGCCCGTGCTTTACCTGTTCGCGCTGGTCGCTCCGCTCGCGGGGGCACCGGGATGAGGCGCCCCAAAGGCGTCGCCGTCCTGGGTTCCACCGGCTCGGTGGGGCGGAACGCCCTCAACGTGATCTCGCGGTTCCCCGGGAGATTCCGGGTGACGGCGCTTTGCGCGGGGAAAAACGTCGAGGAACTCTGCGTGCAGGCGCGCCGGTTCCGGCCCCGCTTCGTCTGTCTTTCCGAAGAGATCCCCGTTTCCCGGCTCGGCCGCCTTCCGGCCGGGACCCGCGTCCGCTTCGGAGAGGAAGGGATGGTTGAGGTGGCCTGCTCGGAGGGGACGGACATCGTCCTGGCGGCGGCCGCCGGGGTAACATCCATCCGGCCCGTCATCGCGGCCGCGCGGAAAGGAAAGCGGATCGCCCTGGCCAACAAGGAACTGCTCGTGCTGGCGGGGAAGTTTCTCGTGCAGGCCGCGAAGGTCGGCGGCGGCGGGATTCTCCCCATCGACAGCGAGCACTCCGCGGTTTTCCAGGCGATCGAGGGTCACCGGAAGGAGGACGTCTCGCGGGTCATCCTCACGGCTTCCGGGGGACCGTTCCGAAACCGCACTTTCCGGCAGATGCGCGACGTAACGGTTGCCGAGGCGCTCGGGCACCCGACCTGGCGCATGGGCGCGAAGATCTCGATCGATTCCGCCACCCTGATGAACAAGGGGCTGGAGGTGATCGAGGCGACGTGGCTCTTCGATCTCCCGCCGGAACGGATCGACGTCCTCATCCATCCCCAGTCGATCGTGCATTCCATGGTGGAGTACCGCGATGGAAGCCTGATCGCGCAGCTCGGGATCCCCGACATGCGGATTCCCATCGGGTACGCCCTGTCCTATCCCGAACGGCTTCCGATGGAACTGCCCCGGCTGCTTCCGCATCGAATGGATGGCTGGGTGTTCGAATCCCCCGACCGAAGGAACTTTCCGGCCCTTTCCCTGGCATACGCCGCCGCGAAGGCCGGGGGAACGGCGCCCGCGACCCTCAACGCGGCGAACGAGGTCGCGGTGAACGCCTTTCTCGCCGGGAGGATCCGCTTCACCGACATCGTCCGGGTGGGAAGCGTCCTGATGTCGTCGTGGCAAAGGACAAGGGGTCCTGTTACTCTGAAAGACGTACTCCGCGCGGACGCCGAAGCAAGGGAAGAGGCCTCCCGCGTCATATCCCGCATGAGGAGACCGAACCGGCCGTGATCTACTTTCTCTCCTTCCTCGTCGTTCTGGGAATTCTCATCTTTGTGCACGAATTCGGCCACTTCCTCGTCGCCCGGCGGCTGGGCGTGGGGGTCACAAAGTTCTCCTTCGGGTTCGGTCCGAAGCTTGCGGGAATCCAGAGGGGAGAAACCGAGTACCTGATTTCCGCCGTGCCCCTGGGCGGGTACGTCAAGCTCGTGGGCGAAAACGACGCCGAGGACGTTCCTCCGGAGGAGAAGGACAAGGCTTTTTACCAGAAGCCGGTCTGGGTGAAGATGGCGATCGTGGCCGCCGGGCCGATCGGGAACCTCTTTTTCGCCTTCCTCGTGTTCTGGGGCATCTTCCTGGGCGGGATTCCCGCCCTGACCCCGAAGATCGGAGAGGTGATGCCGGACACGCCGGCGGCCCGGGCGGGGCTGAAGGCCGGCGACCTCATCGTCCGGGTCGGAGAGGAGGAGATCAAGACGTGGGAGGAGCTTGCCGCCGGGATCCGGGATTCGGGAGCCGGCAAGGAACTGCCCCTCACCCTCCGCCGGGGGGAGGAGGAGATCCGGGTGACGGTCACGCCGGAAACCCGGGAGGGACGCACCATCTTCGGAGAGAAGGTCGACGGACCGAAGATCGGCGTCGTGGCCAGCAAGGAAATCATCAAGCAGCGGATCGACCCCGTGGCCGCCATCGGACGAGCGGCCGGAGAGACGTGGAGGATATCCTATCTGACCGTGCTGACCGTGTGGAAGATCGTCATGCGGGTCATTCCATCCGACACGCTCGGAGGCCCCATCCTCATCGCGCAGATGGCGGGGGACCAGGCCCGGGAGGGAGTTTCTCCTTTCGCGTACTTTCTCGGCCTGCTGAGCGTGAACCTGGGGATCCTGAATCTCCTCCCCATCCCGATCCTCGACGGGGGGCACCTTCTCTTTTTCACGATCGAGGCGCTCCGGCGAAAGCCGCTCTCCCCCCAGGCGAGGATGATGGCGCAGCAGGTCGGGCTCGCCTTCATCCTCATGCTTACCGCGCTCGTGTTCTACAACGACATCGCGCGCCTGATCGCCGGGTAGCGGTTTGATCCTGGCCATCGAATCGGCGACGCCGCACGGAAGCGTTGCGCTCGTTTCCGGGGAACGGGTTTTGGGGGAGACGGTGCTCCCCCGGGGGAGGCAGATCTCCGAAACGTTCCTCTCCTCGATCGATCGACTTCTCGAAGCGTCGGGCGGGGGCCCGGAGGGAATCACGCACGTGGCGGTCTCGGCGGGGCCCGGTTCGTTCA
>DASUAN010000181.1:0-2556 GCA_035763765.1 Candidatus Deferrimicrobiaceae bacterium | reverse complement strand
GTCGAGGCACCGCCTTGGCTGGCCGTCCGGCCGGGAGGTGTCGCGCACGACCTTCCCCCGGAATTCCGTCATTTGGCGGATCATCTCCACCAGGTCGTTGATTGCGATCTCCTGCCCCGACCCGATGTTGACCGGAGCCGGCTTGTCGTACTTTTCCGTGGCCAGGACGATCGCCTCGGCGGCGTCGTCGACGTAGAGAAACTCCCGGGACACCGGGACGCCCTCGTGGAATCCGCTTCCCCAGACCGTAACCTCCTGCGCCCCCGACTCCCTCGCCTCGACGAACTTCCGGATAAGCGCCGGGATGACGTGGGACTTTTCGCGCTCGAAGAAATGGTCGCCCGGCCCGTAGAGGTTCACCGGGAGCAGGTAGATCACGCGGAACCCGTACTCCTCCCGGTAGGCCTGCCCCATCACCATGAGCGCCTTCTTCGCGATCCCGTAGGGGGCGTTCGTCCGCTCGGGGTATCCCTCCCAGAGGTCGTCCTCCCGGAAGGGGATGCGGGGCGGCCGGAACGGGTAGGAGCACACCGTGCCGATCTGGACGAACTTTTCGACCCCGGCCCGGCGCGCCTCCTCCATGAGGAGGACCCCCATCGCGATGTTGTCGTAGAACAGGGCCCCGGGATGCTTCCAGTTCCATCCGATCCCGCCCGCGTTGGCGGCCAGATGGATCACGAGGTCCTGCCCGGTGACGACTTTCGCGCACGCCATCTGGAAGCGGAGGTCGAACTGGTCGGAGCGGGGGACGAAGAGGTCCTTCAGTCGCGCTCCCCGATCGACGAGCCGCCGGAGCACCGGCTGCCCGAGGAAGCCGGACCCTCCGGTGACGAGGACCTTCTTTCCAGCGAAGAACCCCTTCGGCTTGGCTTTTCGGTTCCTGGAGGTCCGTGCGGTCATCGGTTCCCCCTACAACCGGTTCCCGGTCACGAACCCCTTGGAGGCGAGAATCTTCCTCCCTTCCCCCGGAGAGGCGAGGCCCGCCTCCTCCATGTCGGCGTCCACCATGACGCGGACCAGCTCCCGGAAGGTGACCTTCGGCTCCCAGCCGAGGAGCTTCCTCGCCTTGGAGGCGTCGGCGACCAGATTCTCCACCTCGGTGGGGCGGAAGTATCTCGGGTCGATCTTCACATGCTCCTTCCAGTCCAGTCCCGCGTAGGCGAACGACTCTTCGAGGAACTCCCTCACGGAGTGCGACTCGCCCGTCCCCACGACGAAATCGTCGCCCCGGTCGTGCTGGAGGATCCGCCACATCGCTTCCACGTACTCGCGGGCGAACCCCCAGTCCCTCCGGGCGTCGAGGTTCCCGAGGAACAGCTCCTTCTGGGTTCCGGCCTTGATGGCGGCGACCGCCCGGGTGATCTTCCTCGTGACGAACGTCTCCCCCCGGCGGGGCGACTCGTGGTTGAAGAGGATGCCGTTGCTGGCGAAGATGCCGTACGCCTCCCGGTAGTTCACCGCCATCCAGTAGGAGTAGACCTTCGCCGCCCCGTAGGGGGAGCGCGGATAGAAAGGGGTCCTCTCGCTCTGCGGCGGAGGGGAAGCCCCGAACATCTCGCTGGAAGAGGCCTGGTAATATCTCGCCTTCCCGTTCGCGCGGCGCAGGGCCTCGAGGATCCGCGTGGTCCCCAGGCCCGTGACGTCGCCGGTGTACTCGGGGATGTCGAACGAGACGCGGACGTGGCTCTGGGCGCCGAGGTGGTAGATCTCGTCCGGGCGGAGATTGTAGATGAGATTCGTCATCTGGCCGGAGTCGGCGAGGTCGCCGTAGTGGAGAAAGAGTTGCGCACCGGGGATGTGGGGATCGACGTAGATGTGGTCGATGCGGGCGGTGTTGAAGGTGGACGCTCGGCGGATGACGCCGTGGACCTCGTACCCCTTCGACAGGAGGAGCTCCGCCAGATACGATCCGTCCTGCCCGGTGATACCGGTGATCAGCGCCTTGGGCATTTCCCCTCCCCAACGCAGAAAACGACCCGGAAACCGAGGAACCGGGGCGTCGCGGCTGGTTGAATTCTACCCGCAGGGGGGGTCATAATTCAACGATGGACCCCGTCGCGCTGCTTGCGGAGTACGTCCGGATCGACACCTCGAACCCGCCCGGGGACTGCCGCGCCGCGGCGGAGTGGCTCTGCCGCGTCCTGGTCGAAAACGATCTGACCCCCATCACGTTCGGCGCCGCGCCGGAGAAACCGAACGTCCTGTGCCACGTGGGCGGAACCGAGGACCCGGGGCTCGTCCTGATCCACCACATGGACGTGGTGCCGGCGCGGGCGGAGGAGTGGAGCGTTCCGCCGTTCTCCGCGCAGGTGAAGGACGGATACCTGTACGGCCGGGGCACTTTGGATACGAAGGGGCTCGGGGTGGCCCACCTGTGCGCCGCGGTCGCGGCCTCCCGGTCCGGGATCCTCAGGCGCAAGCTCTTCTTCGTGGCCAACGCCGACGAGGAGGTCGGGGGGAAGGAGGGGGCGGAGCACTTCGTCGCCAACCTCCCCGTTTCCTTCGGCCGCGCCTTCGGGATGAACGAGGGCGGGGTGGGGGTCCGCGACATCTTCG
>DASUAN010000180.1:0-17338 GCA_035763765.1 Candidatus Deferrimicrobiaceae bacterium | reverse complement strand
AGGGGGAGCCGGATCCGGGGGGACTCCCCGCACGACGGACACCTCGGGTCCCGGTACACCTTATGGACGGAGACGGAACCGCCGAGGGTGTCCAGGGTGAGCAGCCGGCCGGCGAGCGGTTCCCCTTTGCCGAGGAGGACCTTGATCGCCTCTGCGGCTTGCCACGACCCGAAGATTCCGGCAACGGCCCCCAGGATTCCCGAATCGGCGCAGGTGGGCGCGTCCCTGCGGGGGGGGATCTCCGGGATCAGGCAGCGCAGACAGGGACCGGTTCCGGGGAGCACCGTCGTCATCTGGCCGCCGAACCGAAGGACCCCCGCGTGCACAAGCGGGACCTTCGTCAGGACGGAGGCGTCGCTGCACAGGTATTTGGTCGGAAAGTTGTCGCTTCCGTCGATGACGACGTCGTACTGCCGAAAGAGTTCCACGGCGTTCTCCGCCGTGAGGGCGACTTCGTGCTCCTCGAAACGAAGATCGGAACGGATCGCGCGGATGGTTTCCCCCGCCGACCTCACCTTGCGTTGCCCTACCGATCGCTCCGGGTGGATCACCTGCCGGTTGAGATTCGAGATCTCGACCCGGTCCCGGTCGACCACCCCCAGGCGGCCGACTCCCGCTGCGGCGAGATACAGGAGCGCCGGGGAGCCCAGCCCGCCCGCCCCCACCACGAGGGCGGAAGCGCAGAACATCTTCTCCTGCCCCTCCGGGCCGATCTCCTGGATCAGGATGTTTCGGCTGTATCGAAGGATGTTTCCGTCCGTCAGTCCCATCTAACCATTATACCGCATGCCTTCGCGCCATCCCTGGTAACATGTGGTGGCGCATCCGGCGCAAGGGGGGAGCCCGTGCCGATCGACGTCGCACCCATCCGCAATGCCGAATTTCCCGTGACCGGGAAATATCTTTATCTGAACCATGCGGGAGTCTCCCCGATTCCGGCGTCCTCCGCGGATGCGGGTGTCCGCCTGCTGCACCAGTACCGGGACGAGGGCGCGTTCCGTCTCCGGAAATGGGTGGAGTTGGCGGACGAAGGGCGGGAGAGGTTCGCCCGGCTGATCGGCGCCTCGAAGGAGGAAGTGGCATTCATCAAGAACACCTCGGAGGGGGTCTCCTTCGTCGCCGCGGGCTTTCCCTGGAAGGAGGGGGACAACCTCGTGACGGCCAACGTGGAGTTCCCCGCCAACGTCTACCCCTGGATGCGCCTCGCGAGTCACCATGTCGAGGTCCGCATGGTCGAGGCCCGGGAGGGGCGTGTCCGGAAGGAGGACGTGATCGCCGCCTGCGACGGGAAGACGCGACTCGTCGCGCTGTCCTCGGTGGAGTTTGCCAACGGGTACCGGAACGATCTCCCGGGGATCGGGGAGTTCTGCCAGCGGCAGGGGATCTTCTTCTTCGTCGACGCGATCCAGAGCCTCGGCGTGATTCCGATGGACGTCAAGGCGTACGGGATCGACGCCCTTGCGGCGGACGGCCACAAGTGGATGCTTTCGCCGGAGGGGATCGGCGGGTTCTACATTTCCCGGGACGTGATGGAGATGGTGGAGCCGGTGGTGCTCGGATGGCACTCGGTCCGAAACCGGTTCGACTTCGAGCATTACGATTTCCGTCTTTCGCCGGACGCCAGGCGTTTCGAGCCGGGAAGCTTCAACACCGTGGGGCTCGCCTCCTTCGGCGCGTCGCTCGAACTGATCCTCTCGGTCGGGGTGGAGCGCATCTGGGAACGGGTCCGCCGTCTCACCGAGGAGGCGATCGAGTCGGCCCTCGGCGCCGGATACGAGGTGCTCTCCCCGCGCAACCCCGAGGAAAGATCCGGGATCGTCACGTTCCGGGTTCCCGGGGTCGATCCCATGGAGCTCTGGAAGACGCTCCTTTCGAGGAACGTGGTCTGCTCCCCCCGGCTCGGAGGGATCCGGGTCTCTCCGCATTTCTATAATACTTCCGAGGAGATAGCGCGTTTCTTCGAGATCGTCCGGGAGGAGACGGGTTCGCCGGGCGGAACCCGGGGCGACTCCGCCAAAAGGGAGTAAAGAAAAACGGGAGATTTCCGATAGAAAAGGGGTGAGCGGAGATTCGAGGGGGGAGTCGTCACCGGACGTCCTGCCGAAGGCAAGGGTACTCATCGTCGACGACGAGTCGTTGGTGGTGGACGTCATGGGGTCGATTCTCGAACATCACGGATTCGAGGTCGAGCGGGCCTCCAACGGTCTGGAGGGGTGTGCCCGGGCGAGGGAGCTGCATCCGGACATCATTCTGCTGGACATCTCCATGCCGGAAATGAACGGCTTCGAGACGTGCCGTCATCTCAAGAACGGTTCCGGCACGCGGAGCATCCCGGTCGTGATGTTCACCTCCCAGGCGGACCGAGAATCAAGAATCGCGGCCCTCGAGGCGGGGGCGAACGATTTCTTGGGAAAGCCCGTCGACAGCACGGAACTGGTGGTTCGGGTCAACAACCTCCTGAAAGTGAAGAAATACCAGGATTTTCTGGAGAACCACAGCAAGATCCTGGAGAGGCAGGTGGAGGAGAGGACCCACAAGCTCCGGAACGCCTTGCTCGACACCGTCCAGCGGTTGACGCTCGCAGCGGAATATCGGGATGAGGACACCTACATCCACGTCAAGCGGATCAGCTACTACACCGAGGTCATCGTGCAGGCGTTGGGGATCCCCTCCCGGGAGGCGGAGGTGATGTTCTACGCCGCCCCGATGCACGACATCGGGAAGGTGGGGATCCCGGACTCGATCCTCCTCAAGCCGGGGAGACTCAATCCGGAGGAGTTCGAGATCATGAAGACCCATACGACGATCGGCGGTCGGATCCTGAGCGGATCGGACAGCCCCTTCCTGCAATCGGCGGAGAAATTCGCTCTCCACCACCACGAAAGGTGGAACGGGAGGGGGTATCCCCAGGGGCTGGAAGGGGAGGAGATCCCCCTCGAGGGGAGGATCCTGAACATCATCGACCAGTACGACGCGCTTCGGAGCAGGCGCCCCTACAAGCCCCCCTACGACCACGACACCGCCGTGCGGATCATTGTCGTGGGGGACGGCAGGACGGTTCCGGACCACTTCGACCCGGAGATTCTCCGGATTTTCGAAACGAACTCCGACCGGTTCCAGGATATCTACGAGTCCCATCGGGACGAACCGTAACCGGCAGACCGCGGCCCCGGAGGGGCTCAGGGGGTTTCCCCGCTTTTCTCCCGGGCGATGAGGGCGGCCCCGAGCGCTCCGGCCAGCTGCGGTTCCCCCGGGACGAGAAGGGGGAAACCGAACTTCTCCTCGAGCGCCTTTCGCGCTCCGGGATTCTTCGCCACCCCGCCGGTCATGACGGCGGGGGAGACCATTCCCACCCGTTCGGCAAGCGCCGCAATCCGGTCCGCGATCGCGAAATGGATTCCCCGCGCGATGTCTTCCGGGGCCGTTCCCGAGGCGATGAGCGAGATCACTTCCGATTCGGCGAACACCGTGCACATGGAGCTTACCGCGACCGTCTTCCGAGACAGGAGGGAGCGGGGCCCCATCTCCTCGAGGTCCATCTCCAGGGTGCGCGCCATGACTTCCAGGAAGCGGCCGGTGCCCGCCGCGCATTTGTCGTTCATCGCGAAATCGGCCACCTTTCCGTCGGCGGCGAGGCGGATGATCTTGCTGTCCTGCCCTCCGATGTCCAGCACCGTCCTGGCCTCGGGGAACAGGTGGCGGGCTCCCCGGGCGTGGCAGGTGATTTCCGTGACCGTAAGGTCGGCAGGAGTCGCCATCTCCCGACCGTAACCCGTGGAGACCGCAAAGACGATGTCGGAAGGCAGGGCACCCGCCTCGGCGAGGGCCCGGGAGAGGGCCTCCTCGCACGCCTTTCTCGTGGAAGCTCCCGTCGCGAGGATGGCGGATCCCGCCATCTCCCCCGTCCGGTCCAGGAGAAGGACGTCGGTGGAGAGGGACCCGACGTCGATTCCCGCGAAGAGCGTCCCGCGTCTCCTCACAGACTCTCCAGACGATAGGTTCTCGCCCCCAGCCCGAGCTCCTCGGCATAGGAGAGCTGGATCGTCCAGTCGATCTCCGGGTGCGTCTCCCGGAACGGGTCCCTCCCGGCGGATCGGATGACGAGATCCGCGCAGGCCTGGTCCAGCGCGACCGGGTCGTCGGAGACGAGGATCCCGACGTCCGGGGCAATCGGCCGGTCGTTGTTCCCGTAGCAGTCGCAATAGGGGGAGATCTGCATCACGAACGAGGCGAAGATACTTTTCTCCTTCTTTCCGCGGAGGGCGCCCGCCGCGTGCTCCACCATCTTCCTCTGGACCGACGGTGCGGCCTCGTTCCAGTCGACCTTCACCGTCTGCTCCGGGCACACCACGATGCAGTCCGCGCAGCCGATGCAGGTCCGAGGGTCGATGAGCGCGGCCTGGGAAAGAACCGTGATGGCGCCGGAAGGGCAATGGGCCACGCACGTCCCGCACGCGGTGCAGTTCGCGGGATCGACGAAGGGGGAGACCGTGGAGTGCTGGGCGAGTTTTCCCGAGCGCGCGGCGCAGCCCATCCCCAGGTTCTTGAGCGTCCCGCCGAACCCGGAAAGCTCATGTCCCTTGAAGTGGGTCACCGCGACGATCGCATCGGCGTTCGCGATCTCCGCACCGATCGATACCTCGCGGAAGATCTTCCCCTCCACGGGGACGCTCACCGAACTTTCGCCCCGGATCCCGTCCGCGATGAGGATGGGGGCGCCGACCACGGCGAACGCGAACCCGTTGGCGACGGCTGTCCGGATGTGGTCCACGGAGTTGCTTCGACCGCCCACGTACAGGGTGTTCGTGTCCGTCAGGAACGGTCTTCCTCCCACGGCGACGATCTCCTCGACGATTTTTCGGACGAAGACCGGCCGGACGAACGAGACGTTCCCCGTTTCCCCGAAATGGAGCTTCACGGCGGTCAGGTCCCCCCGACCGATCTTGCCGGACAGGCCCGCCGCCCGCAGGAGCTCTCCGGTCTTGTCGATCAGGCTCCTGCCGGGGGGAGCGGAAAGGTCGGCAAACCAGACCGTCGGCAACATGCAGGCCCCCGGAATTGACAGATCAGAAAAGTTTGAATTATAATATACCATTCGGGCAATTTCCATGAGATCTCCTGAACGCTCCTCGGAGGTTCCTTCCCAATGATCTTCAAAGTGGGGGATTTGGCTGTTTACCCGGCCCAGGGCATTGGAATGGTGCAGTCAATCGAGACGAAGTCGATTTCGGGGGGGAAGAAGGAATCCTTTTACGTCCTCCGGATTCTCGACACCGGGGTGACGATCATGATCCCCATGGGCAACGTCGAGCAGGTCGGTCTCCGGCGGGTCATGGATTCCAAGGCCGTCCGCTCCATCTACAAGATTCTCCAGAACCGGGACGTCGGGGTGGATCCCCAGCCTTGGAACCGGCGGTACCGCCAGTACATGGACAAGCTCAAGTCCGGGTCCCCGTTCGAAATCGCCGAGGTCCTGCGCAATCTCCTTCTACTCAAGGGCGAGAAGGTCCTCTCGTTCGGGGAGCGGAAGATGCTCGACACGGCGCGATCGCTCTTGGTCAAGGAAATCTCCATCGCGCGGTCCGTTTCGGAGGAAGTGGTGGAGGCGGACCTGCGCCGTTTCCTGAACCTCTGAGCGGCCGTCCTTTTTTCGCGCCCCCTCATTCCTGCCCTTCGGGCAGGAAATTCTTTCTCGTGAGAATCCCGGAGGGATGATGAAGGTGGTGGCGATCCTCGTCGCCGGCGGAGGCGGCAGTCGAATGGGAGGGGATCTCCCGAAGCAGTTTCTCCTTCTCGGGGGGCGCTCCCTGCTCGACAGGACCCTGTCCGCCTTTACCGCTTCCGAGTATGTCGACGGCGTGGTGCTCGCCCTCCCGCCCTTTCTTCCCGACGCGGTGAAGGAGTCGTACCGATCGGTAGCCCGGGTTCTCGCCGTGATCGACGGCGGTGCCAAGCGGCAGGATTCGGTCCGGAACGCCCTGACGGCCGTGCCGGCGGAGGCGGAAATCATTTTGGTGCACGATGCCGTCCGACCGTTCGTCTCCGAGGGGCTTCTGAAGAGGTGCGCGGAACTCGCGCGGGAGCACGGAGCCGTCGTCCCCGTCGTCCCGGTCCGGGAGACCGTCAAGCAGTGGGACCGGGAGGAGAGAACCCTCGGCACCGTTGACCGATCCCGCCTGATGCTCGCCCAGACCCCCCAGGGATTCCGCGCCGCAATCCTGCGGGACGCCTACGGAAGGGCGGAAGCGGAGGGGAGACAGGGCACCGACGACGCCTCCCTCGTCGAGGGAATGGGATACCCCGTCCTCCCGGTGCCGGGCGAGGAGGCGAACATCAAGATCACCGTCCCGGAAGATCTTCACATGGCCGAGGGACTGCTCCGCGGGCAAGCCGACTTCCGCATCGGGATCGGCGGCGACGCGCACCGTCTGGTCGAGGGCCGGGACCTCTGGCTGGGCGGGATCCGGATCGATCACGAGCGGGGTCTGCTCGGACACTCCGACGGCGACGTTCTCCTCCACGCGATCGCGGACGCGATCTACGGCGCGCTCGGGGAGCCGGACATCGGCCGTCACTTTCCCCCGGATGCGGAGGACACGAAGGGGATCCCCGGCCGCAGCATCATCGCCCACGCACGCGGGAGGATGGTAGAGAAGGGATTCGGGCTGGTCGGGCTGGACGCCGTCATCGTCTGCGAGGAGCCGAAGATCGCTCCGGTCGCATCGGCCCTGCGCGCATCGATCGCGGGGATGTTTTCCCTTCCGGAGGAGCGGGTCAATCTGAAGGGCAAGACGACCGAGGGGATGGGATTCGAGGGACGCAGGGAGGGGATCTCCGCGTGGGCCGTCGCCCTTCTCAGGGGGTCCCTCCCGCCCGCGGTAGGGGGATCGGGCTGATGGGGCTCACCGTGTTCAACACGCTGGGAAACCGAAAGGAGACTTTCGTTCCGATCACCCCCGGCAAGGTGAAGGTGTACGTGTGCGGCGTGACGGTCTACGACCTGTGCCACATCGGGCACGCCCGGGCGAACATCGTCTTCGATCTCATCGTTCGCTACCTCCGGTACCGGGGGTACGAGGTGACGTTCGTCAGGAACTTCACGGACATCGACGACAAGATCATCGACCGGGCGAACCGCGAGAACACCGACTACCTCGCGATCTCGAACCGGTACATCGAGGCGTTCTATATGGACTTCGGCAGGATGGGGCTTCTCCGTCCGGATGCGGAGCCTCGCGCGACGGAGCATATCCCCGAGATCATCGCCCTCGTCGCGCGGCTTCTCGAGGGGGGGAAGGCCTACGTGGCGGGCGGCGACGTGTATTACTCGGTCCGGGGATTCCGGGAGTACGGGAAACTCTCCGGGAAGAACACCGAGGAGCTTCTTTCCGGGGCCCGGGTCGAGGTGGACGAACGGAAGCGGGATCCGCTCGATTTCGTCCTCTGGAAGGCGTCGAAACCCGGGGAGCCGGCCTGGAAGAGTCCGTGGGGGCCCGGGAGGCCGGGTTGGCACATCGAATGCTCCGCGATGGCGATGAAGCACCTCGGAGAGACCTTCGATATCCACGGCGGGGGAAAGGATCTGGTCTTTCCCCACCATGAAAACGAGATCGCCCAGTCGGAAAGCGCGACGGGCAAACCGTTCGCCCGATACTGGATCCACAACGGGTTCGTCAACGTCGATAGCGAGAAGATGAGCAAGTCGCTCGGGAACGTCTTCACCTTGCGCGATGTTCTGGATCGGGTGAAGCCGGACGTGCTCCGTTTCTTCTTCGCGTCGAGCCATTACCGGAGCCCGATCGACTACTCCGACAGGAGTCTTGCCGAGGCGAAGGCAGGCCTGGACCGCCTTTATCGGGTGAAGGAAAAGGCGGAAACGTGCGCTTCCGCCGGGTGGGAACCTTCGTCCGTGCCGGGCGGGGAGGAGTTCGCCCCCCTTCGGGACGCACCCTCCCGGTTCCTGGAGGCGATGGACGACGACTTCAACACGGCGGCGGCCTTGGGTCGCCTGTTCGACGCGGTACGAGCCCTAAACCGCCTGGCTCCCGCCGATCCCGGCTCGGAACCAGAGAAGGCGGGACAGTTCCTGGCGGGATACAAGATCCTGGAACCCCTTTTCGGCGTCCTCGGCCTGCTTCGGACGTCGGCGGAGGAATATTTCCGAGGCGAGGTTTCCGAGATCGAATTCGGCGCGGTTTCGGAGGGATTGCCCCGGTCGGCGATTTCCCAGGGGGAGATCGAGCGGCGGATCGAGGAGCGCAAAGCCGCCCGCGCCCGGAAGGACTTCGCGGAGGCCGACCGGATCCGCGCCGAGCTGGACGCGATGGGGGTCCTCCTGGAGGACACCAAGGCCGGCACGACCTGGAAATACAAGAATCCTTAGAGCCGGAACGTCCCCCGAAACTCTCCTTCGGTATAATTTCCGGTGAGGGTTTGCACGTTCATGAAGCGGTTCCGTCTGAAATCGCCGTTTCCCCCTTCGGGGGATCAGCCGGAAGCGATCCGGGGGCTCGTGAAGGGGCTCTCCCGGGGGCTTGCGCGGCAGGTCCTCCTCGGGGTCACCGGGTCCGGCAAGACGTTCACGATGGCAAACGTCATCGCTGAAACGGACCGGCCGGCCCTGATCATCGCTCCGAACAAGACGCTCGCCGCCCAGCTGTTCTCCGAATTTCGGGAACTGTTCCCGGAAAATGCCGTGGAGTACTTCGTCTCCTATTACGACTACTACCAGCCCGAGGCGTACATTCCCCAGACGGACACCTTCATCGAGAAGGACTCGTCGATCAACGAACAGATCGACAAGATGCGCCACAGTGCCACGAGGGCGGTCATGACCCGGCGGGACGTAATCGTCGTCGCCTCGGTTTCCTGCATCTACGGGCTTGGCTCGCCGGAGTTCTACGGGAGGGCGACGGTGCGCGTGACGAAAGGCTCCCCGCTTGCCCGGAACGACCTGATCCGGCGGCTGGTCGATCTCCAGTACGAACGGAACGACATCGACTTCCACCGGGGGACCTTCCGCGTCCGCGGCGATGCGGTGGAGCTTTTCCCCGCGTACGAGGAGGACCGGGTCCTCCGGATCGAGTTCGACGAGGATGCCGTCGAACGGATCCGCTACGTGGATCCTCTGCGGGGAACGCGGCTGGCCGAGGTTTCGGAGACGGTCATCTTTCCCGCGAGCCACTACGTCACCCCGGAGGATCACCTGACCCGCGCCATTGCGGGAATCGAGGCGGAACTGGCCGACCGGCTTCAGGAGTTTGCGCAGACCGGAAAGATCCTCGAAGCGGAGCGGTTGCGGCAGCGCACGGCCTACGACCTCGAGATGATCCGACAGATGGGGTTCTGCAGCGGCATCGAAAACTATTCCCGGCACCTGGACGGCCGGGAGCCTGGCAGGCCGCCCTACACCCTGCTCGATTATTTTCCGGACGATTTCCTGACGTTCATCGACGAGTCGCACGTCACCGTGCCGCAGCTCCACGGAATGTACAACGGCGACTTCTCCCGGAAATCGACCCTGGTGGAGTTCGGTTTCCGCCTCCCGTCCGCCCTCGACAACCGGCCGCTCCGGTTCGAGGAGTTCAACCGTCGGGTGGGACAGACGATCTTCGTCTCCGCGACCCCCGCCGATTACGAACGGGAAGAGAGCGGAGGCGCCGTGGTGGAGCAGATCATCCGCCCGACCGGACTCGTCGATCCCCAGGTCGAGGTGAGACCCGCCGCCCGCCAAGTGGACGACCTGCTCGAGGAGATCCGGGAGCGAGCCGCCGCCGGGTACCGGGTCCTGGTGACGACCCTGACGAAGCGGATGGCGGAGGATCTGGCGGAGTATTACGAGGGACAGGGGATCCGGGTCCAATATCTGCATTCCGACATCGATACGGTCGAGAGGGTGAACATCATCCGGAACCTGCGCCTCGGGAAGTTCGACGTCCTGATCGGCATCAACCTCCTCCGGGAGGGGCTGGACATCCCCGAAGTGTCCCTCGTCGCGATCCTGGATGCCGACAAGGAGGGATTTCTCCGTTCCGGCCGATCGCTCATCCAGACGTTCGGGAGGGCCGCGCGGAATTTGTCGGGGAAGGTGATCCTCTATGCGGACCGGATGACGGGATCGATGCGGGAGGCCATTTCCGAGACGGAGCGCCGGCGGGCGAAGCAGACGGCGTTCAACGAGGAGCACGGAATCACCCCCGAGACCGTAAAGAAGAACATCGCCGAACCGATCGGGCAGATCTGCGAAGGGGACTACGTAACCGTCATCCCGGAGGAGGCGTGGGATTTTTCTTCTGCCGGAGAGCTGGCGCGTCATCTCCGAAAGCTGCGCAAGGATATGGAAAACGCCGCGAAAAAGCTCGACTTCGAACGGGCGGCCGAGATCCGGGACCGCATGCTCGCCCTCGAACGCGTCGAACTGAAGGCCCGATAGGCGATGGGCCCCCTCTCCGGGTGGAGATCGTTCCCGCGCGGACCGGGCGTCTACCTGATGTCGGACGTCCGGGGGAAGGTGCTGTACGTCGGGAAGGCCAAGAACCTGCGGTCGCGCCTGCACCAGTACGCGGTGGGAGCCGGCGACGGCCGCCCCCAGATCCCCCACCTCCTCGGGCGGACGGCATCCGTCCGGTGCATCGTGACCTCCACCGAGAAGGAGGCCCTTCTTCTGGAAAACACCCTGATCAAGGAGCACCGGCCTCCGTTCAATATCTTCCTGCGCGACGACAAGGAGTACCTCCTCCTGCGGATCGACCGGAGAGAAGCATTCCCCCGGCCCGAACTGGTCCGCCGGGTGGCGAGGGACGGGGCGATGTACTTCGGCCCGTTCTCCTCCGCCCGGGGAATCCGGGAAACCCTTCGGATCCTCTTTCGCTTGTTCCCCCTCTGTTCCTGCTCCCGGAAGAAGTTTGCCTCCCGGACACGTCCCTGCCTCAATCACCAGATGGGAAGGTGCGTGGGGGCTTGTGCCGGCCTGATCTCCCGGGAGGCGTATCTTCCCATCGTCGACAACGCCATCCGGTTTCTCCGGGGGAACTACCGGGATCTCCTGAAGCTCTGGAAGGCAGAGATGACCGGGCTATCGCGGGAAATGAAGTTCGAGGAGGCGGCAAGGCTCCGGGACCGGATCGCCGTCGTGGAGAACACCCTCCTCCGGCAGCGCGTCGTCCGGACGGTGCCGGGGGACGTGGATGCGGTCGGGTGGTTCCTCGAGGGAGAAGAGGGGACGGCGGCCATCCTCCACGTTCGGGAGGGCCGGCTCTCCGATGTCCTTTCCTACCATTTCCGGTCGGCCGGAGAGGAGGGAGCGCTCGCCTCGTTTCTCCTGCAGCACTACGCGGAAGGCGTCTATTTCCCGGGAGAGATCCTGCTTCCCCTCGAGATTCCGGATTCGAAGCCGGTCGCCTCCCTTCTCTCCGAGCGTGCAGGAATGCGGGTCGTCGTCCGGACCCCGGAAAAAGGGGAACGGGCGCGCCTCGTGGAACTCGCGAACCGGAACGCCGCGGAGGCGAACCGGATGCGGAAGGAGAGGGAGGCGGACTACGAGCGCGTGTCGGCCCGGCTCGCCCTCCTTTGCCGGCTCCCGAAGCCGCCCGTCCGGGTCGAGGGGTTCGACATATCGAACATCGCGGGGGCTGAACCGGCGGGATCGATGGTGACGTTCGTCGGCGGGAAGGCGGCGAAGAAGTGGTACCGGAAATTCGCGGTGCGCGGGGTCACGGGACAGGACGACTTCGCGATGATGGCGGAGGTGGTTAGGAGGCGTTTCGGGCACGACGAAGATTTCGGAGGGATGCCGGATCTTGTGCTGATCGACGGAGGGAAGGGGCAACTTGCCGCCGCCCTCGGCGCGATGCGCGCCGCCGGACAAGGATCCGTGCCGGTCGTCTCGCTTGCCAAGGAGCGGTCCCGGGGGGGGCGGACGGTCTTCTTCGAAAGGATCTTCCTCCCCGGGCGGAAGAACCCGGTGGTCCTTCCTCCGAACGATCCGGTCCTCCTGTTCCTGATGCGGATCCGGGATGAGGCGCACCGGTTCGCCCTCTCCTACCACCGGGCAAGGCGGGCGAAAACGATCGTCGGAAGGGGGCGGCCTCCGGCCTGAAAGTCCGAGGGACGCGCAGGGGAACGGGGGTTGCACCGCCCTCCCGGCATGGACCATCCGTTCCGTCATCTGGGCCCCGTCCTGCTTCTTCCGCTTCCCCTTCTTCTCGGGTTTTTCCTCGGCCTGTCCGCCGGTCCGTGTCTTGCCGTCGTGGCCGGCGGTATTCTCTTCGTCTCGCTCTCCCTGGTGGTTTCCCGGCGCTTCCCGGTCGGGGCGGCGTTCGCGGTCGCCGCCCTCTGCGGCGTCCTGGCCGTCGGCCGGCTCCCTCGCCTTGACCCGGAGCATGTCCGTCCGTTTCTCGGGGCGGAGGTTCTCCTCCGCGGGGCCGTGCTCCAGGTGCGTCACACCGATGAGGGATGGAGCGCCATCGCGGAAAGAGCCGAGGTATCGTTCCTTGACGGCTCCGGATCGGTCCGGCCGGATCGGGTTCTCCTCTCGGTTCGGAATCCGGACCCTTCTGTGACGTTCCCGGCCGAGGTTCGGGCGACGGGACGTCTGCGTGCCATCACGAGCCGGGGGAACCCGGGGGAGATCCCGCGGGAGTGGACCGCGCTGGCATTTCGCGTCCAGTACCGGTTCTCCACGGACGGAACGAAGGCCATGTTCTTCCCGATGGACGATGGGGACGGGGGCATTGGGGGCGTTCTCCGACGCTCCCGGGCGCGAGCGAGTCGGTGGATCGCCCTTTCCGCCGGCCATTCCGATGGCGCCCTTTTTCTGCGCGCCGTGGCGACGGGGGAGAATCCGCCGCCCTCCCACCCAATGGTGGTTCTCCTGCGGAGAACGGGCCTTTCGCACCTGCTGGCGATCTCGGGGTTGCACGTGGTTCTTTTCTTTTCGGTCCAGATGGGTTGGGTACGCAGCGTAATCTGGTTTGTGCGGCGCAGGCACGGTGCTCCCGATCTCAACCGCGTTTCCTCTTTCCTTGCGCTGCCGGCCTGCTGGGGGTATGCGATCATGGCGGGATCGCCGGTTTCCGCGATCCGCGCTGCGGGAATGGTTACCGTCGTGGTGCTTCTCCGGCATCTCCTGGGGGTTCGCGGGTCGGGTGCGGCATGGACGGCCCTTTTGTTGTCCACGATCGCATGGTCGCCTTCCTCGATCTTTTCCCCGTCCTTTCTCCTCTCCTACGGAGCCTCCTTTTTCCTCATCGCGGCTTTCGCGGGGAAAGGGGAGGCCGTTTTTCCCCCGTCGCATCCCTTCGGGAAGGTGGGCGTTTGGATGAAAAACGCCGTGATCGCGTCCGTGATGGCGTTCTTGGGGACGCTGCCGGTGTCCGCCGCGTTTTTCGAGCGTCTCCCGGCCGGCGCCATCCTGTGGAACGTCCTGTTTGCTCCTTTGCTGGGTGGAGTCGGCGTGGTCGGGGCGTTGCTCGGTGCCGTCGGGGGTGTTTTTTCGATGGGTCCTCTTCAAGTCCCCGTTCGCATCGCCGCGCGTGCCATCGGCGGCCTGCTCGCGGTTCTTGCCCGGGTTTCCGGCGGCGGAGCCTGGTGCTTTCCCCTCCCGCCTTCCGGGATCCTGGCTCCGGTGGTCTGCACCGGGGCGGCGGCGTTCGGATCGATTTGGTTTCGCCGGAGGGGGAGGGAACCGTGGCCCGCGGTGGTATTTTCCGGGGCCGCTTTCCTGGGGTGGATCCACCTCCCCTACGCCGCGCTCCCCGATCCTCGCCTCTCGGTCGCCGCGCTGAATGTCGGGAAGGGGGCGGCACACGTCATTTCCTTCCCGGGAGGAGGACACATGCTCATCGATTGCGGAAGCGGCCTGCGCGGGGACGCCGGTGGGAGCGTCATCCTCCCCTATCTCCGGAGCAGGGGAATCCGCCGGATCGACGCCCTCGTTCTGACCCATCCGCACGAGGACCATTACGGCGGTGCGGAAGCGGTGTTGTCCTCGATGCCCGTGGGGGAGATCTGGATCCCCCAAGGGATTCCTGCCGCCGCGTTCGGAAGGGCGGTTCGAACGTCTTCCGACAAGGTTCGGTGGAAATCCGAAGGGGACGGGTACAAGGCGGGAGGGGCGGAGGTGACGGTTCGCGGAACCGGGAACTCCGGCCCCCCGCGCTCGGTCAACGAACGGAGTCTGTTGCTGGAAATACGCTACGGATCCTTCTCGGTGTGGCTCCCCGGAGACGTGGAGCGGGGACCTTCCGCCTGGGGAAAGGCCCCCTTCGACAAGGAACCGGGGAAACGGGTTCTCTTCCTGCCGCATCACGGCTCGGCCGGGGCGAAGCCGGGTTCTTGGATGCAGGCGGCGGCCCCGGACGTCGTCGTTTCCCAAAATAGCGATTGTTTCAAAATAGGGAATCTGGTACCCTCGGTTGAGTCTTTCTTCTTGGAAAACGGGGCTGTTACCATGTGGTCAGACGGAAAATCGGTTAATATTGAACAGGAAAGGAGACACAGCCTCTGGAGACTATTCCTGCGCCTGCCACCGGAAGAGTAAAACGGGGCCGACGCTTGCATTTTCCCGGAAGATGAAATGGCCAAGCAACGGGTCCTGATCCTATCCTCCGATCCGAAGCAGATTGAAAACAGCGTCCGGGATGCGTCCCTGGCCGGCGTCCATTTCACCGTCCACTCGGACTGGGAGAAAGGCGTCTCCGCGCTCTCCAAGGAGAATTTCTCGGTCATCGTCGCCCGGAAATTCCGGAAGACCCAGACCGCGGAGGCGTTCGTCGAGGACATCCTATCCCTCGCCCCGAAGACCCCGCTGATCCTGATTCTCCCGAAAAAGGGCGGGCCTTCCGTCCTCGGGGGGTTGCGGGGAGGCGCCTCCGAGATCATCTTCGACGAGGACCTGGGCCGGGAACTGCTGCCGACCCTGGAAAAGTACCTCTTTCTCGGGCACGGACTTCTCCGGAAAATGTCCCTCGACGAACTGTTCGACTACTGCTTCCCGGTGATCACCACGACGGATATGGATCTGCTCGGGTATACGGTGATCGAGATGTTCAAGGAGTCGCTCGGGGCGTCCTTCGGGATCCTCTTCCGCGAGCAGGAGGGGAGGGGCACCGGATTCTCCGTGCTGGCGACGGCGGGATTCCCCGATGATTCGATGGCGGGCGTCTTTCTCCTTAGGTTCGGCGCGGGGATCACGAAACTCTCTTCGACCGCGCCCGCCGTGTTCCCCGCCGAGGGCCTGGCCAGCCTCGCTCCGGAGGACGAGGCGATGCTCGGGGAGAACCGGACGTTCTTCGCCCTCCGGTTCGACCTTTCCCCGATGGCGGGCATGCACGTCGTTCTCGCCATGCGGGGGGTCCCCAGCGCGGATGTGCTCGGCAGCACGCTCCTCAACTTCTTCTACCGCCAGGCCCGGTTCGCTCTCCTCAACGCCGAGCGCGGCGCGAAGACGCAGAACCTGATCTACATCGACGACCTCACGAAGCTGTACAACAACCGGTATCTCAACGTGGTTCTGGACCGGGAGCTGAAACGGTCGGAGCGGTACAGGAACTTCTTCTCGGTCCTGTTCATGGACCTGGACTTCTTCAAGCGGGTGAACGACTCGCACGGGCACCTCGTCGGCACGAGGGTGCTGGTGGAGGCAGGCAACGTGCTGCGGTTATGCGTCCGCGAGACGGACACCGTGGTCCGGTACGGCGGTGACGAGTTCGTGGTGCTCCTGGTGGAGACCCGGGCCGAGGAGGCGATTCTGGTGGCGGAGCGGATGCGGAAGATGATCGAGGAGAAGCCGTTCGGCCAGGAGATGGGGCTTGCCATCCGCCTGACGATCTCCATCGGGATCGCGGCCTTCCCCGAGCACGCGACGACGAAGCAGAGTCTGCTGAACCTGGCCGACCAGGCGATGTACAGGGGAAAGGACTCCACGCGGAACGTGGTCTACCTCGCCGGCGCGCAGAACGTCCCATGACCATTCCTTCCGTACGGGGGATGAAGGACATCCTCCCCCCGGTGTCTGCCCGGTGGGCAGCCCTCGAGGCGGCGTTCCGCGACCGCGCGCTCCGGTTCGGGTTCTCCGAGATCCGGACCCCCGTCCTCGAGAAGACCGAGCTCTTCGCACGCTCGGTCGGCGAAACCACCGACATCGTGGAAAAGGAGATGTACACGTTTCTCGACCGCTCCGGGGAAAGTCTCACGATGCGGCCGGAGGGGACCGCTCCCGTCGTCCGGGCGCTTCAGGCCAACCGGGGAACCTTCTCGGAATGGCCTGTCCGGCTGTTCTACACGGGTCCGATGTTCCGCCACGAGAGGCCCCAGAAGGGGCGTTTACGCCAGTTCCACCAGTTCGGGGCGGAACTGTTCGGCACCGATTCCCCGTTCGCGGACGCCGAGATGATCACGTTCCTCCATGGTTTCCTGGAGGAGACGGGACTTCGAGGGATCTCTCTCGAGATCAACTCCCTGGGGGATCCCGGCTGCCGGCCCGCCTATCACGGGAAACTCTCCGCTTTCCTCTCCTCCCGGGAGGAGAGGCTTTGCGAGGACTGCCGACGCCGCCGCGCCCAGAACCCTCTCCGCGTGCTGGACTGCAAATCCGAGGGGTGCCTCCGCGCTACCGCAGACGCTCCCTCCGTGCTGGAGTCCCTGTGCGGTCCCTGCCGCGAGCATTTTGGGGCGGTGGAAGGGGCGCTTCGCGCATCCGGCATCTCGTTCACCCGGAATCCGCGGATGGTCCGCGGCCTGGATTACTACCGACGGACGACATTCGAGTTCGTCATCCCCGGCATGGGAGCGCAGAACGCGGTTGCCGCGGGGGGACGATACGACGGGCTGGCGGAGATGCTGGGGGGAAGGGAACGGATTCCCGCCATCGGGTTCGCCCTCGGGGTCGAACGCGTCCTGATGCTCCTTGGAGAAGGGGGATCCCCGGTCCCCGCCACAGAGGTGTTCCTGGTCACCTCCGGCAGCCGGTTTCTTTCCGAGGCATTCCGCTGGAAGTTGGAATTGATCGGAAGAGGGATCCGGGCCGAGATGGACTACGAGGGCAGGAGCGTGAAAAGCCAGTTTCGCCGCGCGGACAGGGCGGGGGCACGCTTCGTCGTGGTGTTCGGGGAGTCGGAGGCCGAACGAGGCGCGGTCGTGTTTCGGGACATGGCGGCCGGGGCACAGGAGGAACTCCCGAAGGAAGAAGCGATCCGGCGGTTGAATCGCCTCGGGGACGAGAAGGGGGAGTAGGGGTGGACGCCTTCCTGCCTGAGCACAAGCGGACTCTCTATTGCGGGCAGGTACGCCCGGAACATATCGGGAAAGAGGTCGTCCTTTGCGGGTGGGTCCACCGGAG
>DASUAN010000179.1:0-2092 GCA_035763765.1 Candidatus Deferrimicrobiaceae bacterium | reverse complement strand
CTCCTCCATCGGCCCGCCTGCCGCCGCCGGACCCCTTTCCCGCCGCGCAGCCGAACGCCGGCCGGTTCCCCTGGGAGAGAAACCGCGGCAGCACCACCGGAAGATCGCAGACATCCTCCAGCACGGCATGCGCGACCCGGGAAAGGTCCCGCGGGCGGCCGTCTCCGCCTCCCTCCTCCATGCAGCCCACCAGAACGGTGAAGATCCCCAGCTCCCGCGCGGGAACCAGGTTCTCGCGGAGATCCTCGCACAGGAGCGAGTTCGGGGCGGATGCCCCGGTCGTCCGCAGCAGCTTGGCGTACGGGTAGGGCGACGGCTTGGCCCTGTATTCCATGAATTCGATTCCGTAGATCCCTTCCATCGCGTCCGAGACCCCGAGGGCCGAGAGCACCCGCCTCGCGTAGGACTCGGAGCCGTTCGTGAAGACCACCTTCCTCCCGGGGAGCGTCGACAGCATCGCCGCAAGCTCCGGACGGGGCGGCACGATCTCCGGGATCGGCACGTCGTGCACATATTCCAGATACTCCCCGGGCTCGACGCCATGGTGGTGCATCAGCCCCCGGAGCGTGGTTCCGAATTCCCGCAGGTACCCCTTCCGGACGGCCCGGGCCTCCGCCGGATCGACCCCCAGCCGCTCCTGGACATACCGCTCGATCCGCCCGTCCACGATCCTCCAGAGGAGCACCTCCGGCGGATAGAGGGTGTTGTCGAGATCGAAGATGAAGAGCGGCTCCGCGGCCATCCTACTCCCCCCCGATCCCGATTCCGGAAACGGCGAGCGACGGCGTGCCGATGCTGCCGAACCAGCGGAAGTCGGAGCCGACGAGCGCGACGTCCGACAGCAGCGAGAGCACGTTCCCCGACACCGCGAACCCCCGGACCGGCTCCCGCATCTCCCCCCCCTCGAAGCGGATCCCGGACGCGCCCACGGAGAAGTCGCCCGACACCGGGTCGGCCGTGTGGATCCCGAGGAGCTCCGTCAGGACGACCCCTTCCCCCAGCTCCCGGAGCATCCCCTCCGGCGAAACCCCGCCCGGGGAGATGCGCAGGTTCGAGATTCCGGCCGCGGGCGGAACCGTTGCGGAGGGACGACGGCAGCTCCCGGTGCTTCCCGTCCCCATCTTCTCCCCCCAGAAGGTGTCCGCGAGAAAGCCCGCAAGCTTCCCTTCCCCGATGAGCAGGTTTCTCCGGCAGGCGGACCCTTCCCCGTCGAACTCGGCGGCGGCGCTGCCGCGCGGGTCGAGCGGGTCGTCCGCGACCGTCACCCCGGCGGAGGCGATCCTCTGCCCCTGTTTCCCGGCCAGCATCGATTTCCCCTTCACGATGTTGGAGGCGAGGAAGGAGGAGGCGAGGACCTCCAGCAGGTCGGCCGCCACTCCGTTTTCCAGGACCGCCGCGTATCTCCCGGTCCGCAGGGGACGGGAACCGAGCATCCGCAGCGCGTTCCGCGCCGCCTCGTCGGCGACCTCCTCGAGGGAAAGCTCCCGGAAGCCGCGGGAAAACCCGAACCCGTACCCGGTCTGCCCCTCGGCACCCTCCTCCGCCACGGCGTCCACCAACGCGTAGTAGGAGGATTCCCTCCGGATCCCTTCCCCTCCCGCGGAGTTCCGGAATCGTTCCTCCGCGACGGTCTCCCGGAGGGAGGCGGAGCGGACCCTCTTCATCCGGGGGTCCCTCGAGAGGGTGCGACTCTCCAGCCCGCAGGCGAACTCCGCCAGCTCCCGGTCCTCGACCTTCCCGGCCCCGGGGTCGCAGAGCTCCGGGCGGGGAGCGGCGCCCTCTCCCGGGGGGAACCGGTACCCCTCGTCCGGGTCGCAGGCGTCGGCGCAGAAGACGGCCGCCTCCACCATCCGGCGCACCGTCTCCTCGTCCTCCCCGAACCCGAAGGAAAAACCCATCTGCCCGTTCCGGAAGACCCGGACGGAGAGGGACAGGGTGTCGGACAGGGAAATGGAATCGATCCTCCCCTCGCGGGCGTCGTACCGGCGGATCCGGGCCCTCCGGGCGTAGAGCTCCGCCTTTCCTCCGCCGAGGCGGCGCACCTCGCGCTCCACGAGACCGAAGAGGCGATCAGACACGCAGGATCCCGGAC
>DASUAN010000178.1:0-2437 GCA_035763765.1 Candidatus Deferrimicrobiaceae bacterium | reverse complement strand
GATCCGTTCCCTGGAGTTTCGAACAGGATAAACGATCGGACGCGTCAGGCGATACGCGGGAATGGCGCCTGAACCGGAAAGGGCGCGCCGTGGCATCCGATCCCTTTCACACCTGCTCCGGGGGAACCCGGTCGGGCCGGTGGGCCGTGTGGTACGGAAGACCCAGTTTCCGGATCCTCTCCGCGACGGCGGGGTAGAGGATCAGATCCTCCACCTCGAAATCCGCAAAGGAGGGATGGATCGACCGGAGCCGCTTCTTCAGCGCAGCGATCTTTTCGGGGGGGCTGAAGCTCGTCATGCACGCGGGGTGCGCGCGGACGTTTTGCCGGAGCAGGTTCTCCAGCGCTTTTAACTGCCACTGGAAGCCCTTAGGGATCGCCCCGGTCAGCCGGGAGAACTCCTCCTCGCACGTCCCTTTGAGGCTCACGCGGACGTGCAGATTCGGAAAGCGCGAAAGGTCCTCCGCGTACCCCGGATCGGCGCCCAAAAGGATGCCGTTGGTTTCCAGGATGAAGAGGAGATCCTTGGGGATGAGGGAGAGGACCTGGGTCAGGTGCTCCCGGCCGATCGTCGGCTCGTTGCCGCTGATCCGCAGTCTGCGGTAGCGCTTCCGTTCGGCGATGCCGACCAGGGTCCTTGCCACTGCTTCCGGCGATCGCCATTCCCCGATCCGCTCGGGGTTTTCGACCTCCCGCCACGACCAGCAGTAGACGCACCGAAGGCAGCAGCCCACGCAGTCCGCGGTCGCGATCCCGCCGTAGAACCGCGCCGGCCGGAACCGGTAGTACTTCCGTTGGTTGTCCCGGCAGACGACCTCCCGGGTCGCCCCGGCCATTTCGATCGGGTCGTACATCTTGTCTTCACTATAGCGCCGCCGGACGCACGGCGATATCGGGCTCCCCCGATCTGCTGGGATGGAGCGTGCCATGACGGGATGGACCTGACCCCTTCAAATCGGTCCGACATTTGGTAATGCTTTAAGGGTTATTCGCGTAAAAAAAAGGGTGGCCATTCCGGTAGGCCACCCGATTGCGCCCGGCAGGTTTTTCCTTCGTTAATGGTGCGCGATGGGGTCGGGATTTCCGTCCGGATCGCCTTGGGCGTATCCGTCGATATGGACGCCGGGGTTGCTGATCAGAAGGAGACCCGCCACATGCGGTGCGGCCATCGAGGTGCCGGAGAGAGTTTCCATCCCTCCCCCTTTGTACAGCGAGAGGATGCCCACCCCCGGAGCGGCGTAATCGACGGGCGGGTTCCCATAGTTTGACCACCATGCGAATTCGTCGCTGCTGTCGATCGCGGAGATCGTGAAAATCTTGGGACCGTTTGCCCGAGCAGGGGAGTGGTTCTTGGCATCGTCGCTTTCGTTTCCCGCGGCGAGGGTGAAGTAGATTCCCTCATGGGAGGCGTTTACCACCGCGTCGTCCACTGCCTTGTTGGCGGACCCGCCCAGGCTCATGTTCGCGACGTCTCCGGGGAGGGCATTCGCGGCGACGTGATCCACGCCGGCGATGACCCAGGACCAGTACCCGCTTCCGCTGTTGCTCAGCACGCGCACAGGGCACACCCACGCGCCGGGGGCCACACCGATCACGTACGCACCGTCATCTTTCGCCGCGATGATCCCGGCGACGTGTGTGCCGTGGCCGTTCCCGTCATCCAGGGTGCTCTTTCCGAACGTCACGAAGTTCTTCCCGCACGAGGGGTCTACGTTCAGGTCGGGGTGGTCCAGGTCGACGCCGGTGTCGATGACCCACGCGGTCGATCCCTCGCCGGAGGGGCAGCCGGAGTTGCCGCATACCCGTGTAATTCCCCACGGAGTGACCTGCGGCGGCGGTGCGCTTCCCGAGCCGGACTTGGGAGGTTTTCCCGAGCCATCCGGCTTCCCGATGGCCCATGCGATGCCGTCCTGCTCGTAGTAGGCGATCTGCGGATTCCGGGCGAGATTCGACGCCGCCTGCGGGGAAAGGGTAGCGGAGAATCCCTTCAATGCCGTTTGGTAGATGTGTCGCACTACCCCGCCATGCTGGGATGCCAGGGCATGAGCCCGATCCGAGACTTCGCCGCCGGGAACGGTGTCATGAAAAACGAAGATGAAGCTGTTCTTCACGAATTCCAACTGCTCGCGGGTGGCGGAGGCCTCCGGCAGACCGCCGCTCGGACCCTGAGCGAAAACTTCCGCGCGCGGGATGGAGAGCAAGGCGAATAGTCCGAAGGACAAAAAACCAAGAAGAGCCAAAGGGCTACGCGATCTTCGGGAAATCATTGCTGCACGTCCTCCTGTTCAAGTGGTCAGCCGGTCAGGTCGACGGGGCGACTCGGCCCATTGGTAATAAGATTAATTTTCGATCCATTAGATTCATTCAATAAAGCAATTTCATTGCCAAAAAACTTGTTGATTTAAAAACATATAACGGTCTGATTAATTTATATCTAA
>DASUAN010000177.1:0-2040 GCA_035763765.1 Candidatus Deferrimicrobiaceae bacterium | reverse complement strand
CACAAGGGACAGATCTGCTTCCCGGGGGGGAGCCGCGACCCGGGAGACCGGGACCTGCTCGCCACGGCGCTCCGGGAAGCCGAGGAGGAGCTCGGGATCCGGAGGGAGGAGGTGGAGCTTCTCGGGGCGATGGACCCCGTGGAGACGGTGACCGGCTTCTCGATCCGCCCCTACGTGGCCCGGATCCCCGGCACGGCCGCCTTCCGGATCGACGAGTTCGAGGTGGCGGAAGTGTTCGAGATTCCCCTGGCGGTGTTCGGGGAGTTCCACCGCTACCGGTGGGCCGAGGCCGCGTTCCGCGGGCGGGCGGACCGGGTCTACTTCCTCGACTACGGCCCGCACACGGTCTGGGGAGCCACCGCGAGGATCCTCCACGACCTCGCCGAACGGATCTACGGGAGCGCCGCCGGAAATGTGTCCGTTTCTCCAGGAAACCGTATATAATCAAAAGTTAACTCCGGATCCAAACGAACGGAAGGCAGGAAGAGGCCGCAATGCCCCACAGGAAGGAGCCCGGCTCGGTCGGGCTGATCAAGAAGAAATACTACACCTTTGCGGAACCTCCCCACGAAATGCCGCTGGACTGCGGCGCGAAGCTGGGCCCCATCACCCTGGCCTACGAGACCTACGGGAAGCTGAACCGGGACAGGAGCAACGCCATCCTGATCCTCCACGCCCTCTCCGGCGACTCCCACGCGGCGGGCCGGTACGCGGAGACGGACAAGCATGCGGGATGGTGGGACAACACGATCGGCCCGGGGAAGGCGTTCGACACCGACAAGTACTTCATCCTCTGCAGCAACGTGATCGGCGGCTGCCAGGGCAGCACCGGGCCCGCCTCGATCAACCCGGCGACCGGGAGGGAGTACGGTCTCTCCTTTCCCATGATCACCGTCCACGACATGGTTCGGGCGCAGGTCCAGCTCGTCGACCACCTGGGGATCGACCGCCTGCTGGCCGTCGCGGGGGGATCGATGGGCGGGATGCAGGCGCTGCGCTGGGCCGTCTCCTACCCCGAGCGTGTGATTTCGTCGATCCCGATCGCCACGACCTCGAAGCTCTCCCCGCAGGGGATCGCCTTCAACGAGGTCGGGCGGGTCGCGATCATGAAGGATCCCCATTTCCAGGACGGGGACTACTACGGGAAGGAGCTTCCGCGGAACGGGCTGTCGCTCGCCCGGATGGTCGGGCACATCACCTACCTCTCCGACGACTCGATGCACGAGAAGTTCGGGCGGAGGCTGCGGGGGAAGAAGTCGTTCGGCTTCGACTTCAACGTCGACTTCGAGGTGGAGAGCTACCTCCGGCACAAGGGGGGCGCCTTCGTCGACCGGTTCGACTCGAACTCCTACCTCTACATCACCAAGGCGATCGACTACTTCGACCTCTCCATGCCGAGCGGATCGCTGGTCGAGGAGGTCCGGAAGGCCACCGCGAAGTTCCTGATCATCTCCTTCAAGTCCGACTGGCTCTATCCCCCCTACCAGTCCCGGGAGATCGTCAAGGCCCTCATGGTCGGCGGCGTGGACGTCACCTACTGCGAGATCGACTCCCGGTACGGGCACGACGCCTTCCTCCTCGACGAGGGGGAGATGTCGAAGATCATCACGAGCTTCCTCGCCAACGTCGCCTCGAAGGCCGGCGTCGCGGCAGGGGCGTCCGCCTGATGGCCGAAGGGGCGAGAATCGACCACAGCGTGATCCTCGACCTGGTGCCCGCCGGGGCGAAGGTCCTCGACCTGGGGTGCGGGGACGGGGCGCTGCTGGAGAAGCTGGTCCGGCAGAAGGGGGCGATCGGCCGGGGGATCGAGATCTCCGAGCCGGGGGTCCGCGACTGCATCGCGAAGGGGCTTACCGTCCTCCAGGGCGACATCGACGAGGGCTTGCGGGACTACCCGGACGACTCCTTCGACTACGTCATCCTCAACCAGACGCTCCAGGCCGCGAAGAAGCCCGACGTGGTCCTCCAGGAGATGCTGCGGGTGGGGAAGAAGGGGATCGTGGGGTTCCCGAACTTCGCCTACTGGAAGATGCGGCTCTA
>DASUAN010000176.1:0-2292 GCA_035763765.1 Candidatus Deferrimicrobiaceae bacterium | reverse complement strand
TCCTTGATGGCCCGGAATCGATACCCGGTCCGGGACCGCATGAGCCATGCGGAGAGGAGGAGGACGGAAAGGACGAAGACGAGCGCCGCATAGTAGTAGGGAAGCTTCGTGGTCCCGAACTGGAAATGGGTCCACGTGTCGTCGCGGATCGGGATGTAAAGGCCGATCGCGCCGCCCGCCCACTTCCAGTTGATGAAAACGGTCTGCACGACCTCCCCGATCGCCAGCGTCGCCATGGCAAAGTAGTGTCCCTTGAGTCGGAAGCAGGGGAAGCCGATGATCAGCCCGACCAAAACGGCCGCCCCCATCCCCAGGGGAATCCCGACCCATGGGACCGTCCCCAGGCGCGTCTGGACCAGCCCCGCGGAGTAGGCCCCGATGCCGAAGAAGATGGCGTTTCCCAGGGAGACCTGCCCCGTGAAGCCGCCCAGGATGTTCCACGCGGCCGCAAGCCCCCCGAACAGGAAGACCTTGATCGCCAGGTCCTGGGGAAACGGCTGGGTGAACACGAGGGGGTAGACGGCCGCAGCCATCAGCAGACCGGCGAGGATCACGGGCCGAAGGGTGCCGCGGGACATGCTATTCGACCCCCAGGAGCCCCTGGGGCCGGCAGAAAAGGACCCCGATGAACAGGGCGTAGACGAATACGGACTTGAGCGCGGGGTCGTACAGGTAGCCCGCCAGCGCCTCCACGACCCCGATCAGGATCCCGGCGAAGAACGCCCCCGCCACGTTGCCAAAGCCCCCCAGGGCCACCGCGACGAAGGCGATCAGCCCGAAGATCCCTCCGACCTCCGGGAAGATGTAGAAGAAGTTCGACAGGAGCGACCCGGCGATCCCCGCGGTCGCCCCTCCGATTCCCCAGGCCAGGGTAAACATCCAGTCGGTGTCGACCCCCATGAGGGCCGCCGCCTCCCGGTCCTCGGAGGTCGCCTGGAGAGCGCCCCCGATGCGGGTCCGGTGGATGAGGACGTAGACCGCGCCGGTGGTGACGAAGGCGCCCAGGGCGGCGACCAGCTGCGGGATCGTGAGGTAGACCCCGCCCAGGTCGATGCTCCCGGAAACCATCGGGTTCTGGATCGACCGGTAGTTCGGCTTGAAGAAGAAGAACGCCACGTACCGCATCAGGATCAGGAGCCCGAACGTGGTGAAGATCTGGATCAGCATGGGGGCGCCGATGATCCTGCGGATCACGACGCGGTAGACGATCATCCCCCAGAAAAAAAGCAAAACCGCGGACACGGGGAGGGAGAAGAGGGGGTCGACCCCCCACAGGGCGTACATCCAGTAGGAGATGTACATGCCGGACATGAGAAAATCGCCGTGGGCGAAGTTCACGATGTCCATGATCCCCCAGATGAGGGTCAGCCCCACCGCCACGAGGGCGAAGATGAGGCCCATCAGGATGCCGCTCAACAGCGACTGCGCCAGATCGGGCGAGATCACCTCCGGGATCCCCCTCCTCCCCGGTTCCCGTCCGTTCCCGCTACCGCTTGTCCCACGCCGGGAACGGCCAGACGATGTCGCGGGACGCGAGCTCGAACGGCCACACGGTGTGCCACTCGCCGTCCACGAGCTGCACGATGATCCCCCGGCCCTTCGTGTTCTGGTGGGTGTTGGGATCGAAGGAGACCCCTTCCCACGGCATGATCATGTTGTCCCCGGAGAGGGTGTAGTTCTCCAGTGCCTCCCGGATCTTCTCCGGTTCGGAGGACTTCGCCCGGTTGATCGCGTCGGCGAGCACCAGGAACCCCGTGAACGAACGGGCCGAGTTCCCGTTCATGTCCCGGCCGAACCGCTTCTTGTAGATCTCGTTGACCTTCGCGATCATCGGCTTCTTCTTGCCGAGGTCGAGCGCCCAGACCTCGCGGCTGAGGATGAAGTTGGCGTCCTTGCCCAGGGTCTTCTTGAACTCGTCGGAAATGTATCCCGCGTCCATCGCGAGGATCCCCTGGGGGGCGTAGTTCAGGTCCTTGAACGTCTTCACGTACAGGATGGCGTCCGAGGTGTAGGAGGCGGGCATGACGACGTCCGCTCCGGACGCCTTCAGCTTCTGGACCTCCGACACGGCGCTGGTCCCCTTCTCCGCGTACGCCACGGTGGCCGCCACCTTGTACCCGTACCTCCCCGCGTGCTTGACCTCCACTTCGGCGACCCCCGTTCCGAAGTTCGTGTTTTCGTACAGGATGGCCACCGAGCCGATCTTCGCGTTCTTCTTCCTTTTGAGGTCATCGAGGAACTGGAAGAAGTTCTCCGCGAACGGGTCGTCGAAGGGGGTGGTGCGGAAGAACC
>DASUAN010000175.1:0-11042 GCA_035763765.1 Candidatus Deferrimicrobiaceae bacterium | reverse complement strand
GATCTCCTCCTCCGTGAGCATGCGGAAATCGAACCGCTGCACCCGGGAGAGGATCGTGTCCGGGATCCGGTTCGGCTCGGTGGTGGCGAAGACGAACACGACGTGGGGGGGCGGCTCCTCGAGGATCTTGAGCAGCCCGTTGAAGGCGGCCTTCGAAAGCATGTGCACTTCGTCGATGATGTAGATCTTGTACCGGAAGCGCGCCGGCGCGTAGGCGGCGTTCTCCCGGAGCCGGCGGACGTCGTCGATCCCCGTGTTCGACGCCCCGTCGATCTCCTGGACGTCCACGCCGGAGCCGGCGAGGATCTCGACGCAGGCGGGGCAGGAGAGGCACGGGTCGGGCGTCGGCCCTCGCTCGCAGTTCAGGGCGCGTGCGAGAATCCTCGCGAAGGTGGTCTTCCCCACCCCGCGCGTTCCCGCGAAGAGGTACGCGTGGTGGATCTTCCCCAGGGAGATGGCGTTGGCCAGCGCACGGGAGACGTGCCCCTGCCCCACGACCTCGCCGAACGTCCTCGGGCGCCACTTCCGCGAAAGCGCCTCGTATCCCATGGTTCCTCCGACTCGGGAGGGATTCTCCCGCATCGCCTGTCGCCCCCGGTCGCATTGGGCACCGCCGGGGGCCTGCCGGCGGCCAGGGGAGTCGCCGGCACACGGAGTGGTGCGGCTACCGCTGCTTCCTTCCGGACCTGACGGGGTTCGCCGACTTCCGTTGCGGCGGGCCTGGCCGCCGGCACGCACCCGGGGAGAATGACCGGCTCGTTTTGCCGAAAAATCATGGTACGGGATCAGGAGATCGATTACAAGTTGGCGGAGGGGGTGGGATTCGAACCCACGTGGCGGCTCGCACCGCCAAGTCGATTTCGAGTCGACCCCGTTACGGCCACTTCGGTACCCCTCCGCGGGGAAGATAGTTATTATAGGGTGTCGGGGGAGGTTCCTTCAACGGATACCTCGGCTCCCCCGCGGGGACGGTCGGAACGTTTTTCCGGCCCGGAGGAAGCCCTTGCACGACGGTTGGCGGATCGCCGCGCTGGTCCTTTCCACGGTCGGGTACCTCTTCGCCTTCCTGCTCATCCCCCGGATCATCCTGGAACGTCGCCAGCCCGCGGCCACGGTCGCCTGGGTGCTCTCCATCGCCCTGCTGCCGGTCCTCGGGGTCCCCATCTATTTTCTGGTCGGCGGACGCCGCATCCGGCGCCACATCCGTGCCAAGATCGGTTCGATGGGCTCCGTGGAGAGTTCCGTGGAAAACCGCATCCGGGCCGAGGATCTCCCCAATTCCGTCGCCGTGGACTGCGGGCGGGTGCTCTCCGCCGCCGGGGCGCCGCCGCCGGTGGTCGGCAACCGGGTGACCGTCGTCGGCGGAGGGGAAGAGGCGTACCAAATCCTCCTCGAGCTCATCGAGGAGGCGCGCGATCACATCCACGCCCAATTTTTCATCCTCGACGTGGACGCCATCGGCAAGCGCTTCATCCACGCCCTTTCGGCCCGCGCCCGCGCGGGGATCAAGGTCCGTCTCCTCCTCGACGCGGTCGGTTCCTGGCGGGCGCTCCGGCGACTCGTGCGGCCCCTGCGGCAGGCGGGAGGGGAGGTCGCGGAGTTCCTTCCCGCCCTTCCCCTCCACCGCAAGTGGTCCGCCCACCTTCGCAACCACCGCAAGCTTCTCGTCGTCGACGGCAGGACGGCGTTTACCGGGGGGATGAACATCGGGAAGCGGTACATGGGACCGCGGCCCGACCCGGCACGGTGGCGGGACAGCGCGATCGTGATCGACGGGGCGGCCGTCAGGGACCTGCAGGCCCTGTTTTTGGACGACTGGGCGTTCGCCACGGACGAGGCCGGCCCGTCGGGGCGCCTGTTCCCTTCGATCGCCCCCGTCGCCGGTACCGGCAAACGTACTGCCCCCCTGCAGGTGGTCGCCTCCGGGCCGGACCGCGCCCTGCGCCCCATCTACCAGGGGGTGTTCACCGCCATCACCTCCGCGCGCAGGCGGATCTGGCTGGCGACCCCCTACTTCGTCCCCGACGACGCGATCGGCACTTCCCTGAAGAACGCCGCTCTCCGGGGAGTGGACGTGAAGGTCATCGTCCCGGAGCGGTCCGACCTCAAGATGGTGTGGCTGGCGGGGAGATCCTATTTCGACGAACTGATGGTCACCGGCGTGAACATCCACCTGTTCTCCCCGACCCACCTGCACTCGAAGGTGATGATCATCGACGATGCGGTCGGCATGGTGGGGTCGTCGAACGTGGATATCCGGAGCTTTTTCCTCAATTTCGAGATGGGGGTGTTCCTGTACGGCAAGGAGGAGATCGACGCCCTGGGGGCCGCCTTCGCCAAGGACCTCTCCCAGTCGAGGCAGCTCGATGCGAAGGCGTTTGCCCGCCGCCCGAAGTCGATCCGGTTCCTGGAGGATACCTGCCGGATCTTCTCTCCGCTCTTCTGACCGGGCGGCGCGCGCCGCCGCCGACCGATCCCCTCCGCGGACCGCTCCCGCCTCACCCTTTCCGGCGGGAACGGAAAAATGCGGTGAGAAGGGCTGCGCACTCCTTCCCCAGGACGCCGGGAATCACCATCGCCCGGTGGTTGAGCCGCTCGTCGGAGGTGATCCGGAAGAGGGTATGGACCGCCCCCGCCTTGGGGTCGGCCGCACCGAAGATGATTTCGGAGATCCGGGCGGAGACGGCGGCTCCGGCGCACATCGGGCAGGGCTCGAGCGTCACCACGAGACGGCACCCCGGAAGCCGGTAGTTGGACAGCTTCCTCGCCGCCTTGCGCAGGGCGAGGATCTCGGCGTGGGCGGTGGGGTCGTTCGCCGAGACCGGCCGGTTGTGCGCCCGGGCGAGAATCTCCCCGGAAGGGGCCACCACGACCGCACCGATGGGGACCTCCCCCTCCTCCGCCGCCTTCTCCGCCTCGCGGAGCGCGGCTCGCATCCACCGTTCCCGGTCAGTCACGGGGAGCGCGAGGAGGACCGCCCTTCGGTCCGCGGGGAGGTTCCGAGAACAGGAACCGGTCGACCGCCTTCCGTTCGGCGGGGGTCAGCTTCCGGTAGAACGTCCAGTCCATCATCCGTTTGTTCCGCTCAGATGCGGGCAGGTCCCGCAGTTCGGACATCCTATTCCGTATGGAATGCCGCCGTTCCGGGGGGAGGTTCCGCCAGCGACGGGAAAATTTTTCGATGGCCCGCTTCTCCTCCGGCCAGGCGTCCCGGTAGATTTCGCGTCGTTGCCGAAGAAAGCGACGCTGTTCCTCGGGGAGCTCCCGATACATTCGCCTGCGTTCGAGGATCCTCTCCCTGCGTTCCGGGGAAAGCTCCTTCCACCGGTGGTACCGACCCCGGAGCTTCTCCCGCTCTTCCGGCGTCATGGCGCGCCACCGCTCGAGCTTCTCCGGCGTCACCTCTCCCGCTTGCGCCATCTGCCCCCCTTCTGCGAACCTGGAGGCGCTTCGCCTTTCCTCCGGACCGGCACCATTGCGCTGGCCCGCAACGGCCCCTCCCGAAATCAGGATCGAGAGGGACAGAACGACCGCCACCGCGCCGGCCAGGATCCCTCTTGTCCGATCTCCCGGCGACATCAGTCTACCCCCGTTGCTTCGCGGATGGGACGAAAATCTCCATCTCGTCGACCGGCGGTTCCTCGAACAGATCGGGGTCTTCCAGGACCTCCAGGTAGGCGACGATCTCCCGGTCCTCGGGGGAAAGTTCCTCCCTGGCGGCTGCGACCGGCGTCGATTTCTGCACGCTCACGGAAGCGGGCGGAGGGGCGAGGGCCTTTCCGGAATCCGTCCCTTCGCGAACGCCCGGGGGGGACAGAACGTAAAGCGCAAGCGCAGCCGCGGCCGCCAATGGAATGGCGGCCCACCGAACCGAAAAGGCGAAGATGCTCCGGCGTTTCGGGAGGAGTTCCTCCTCCTCCATCCGGGCAAAAAGGTTCTCCCGGAAATCGGGGGGAACCGTTCCTTCGGTCCTCGTGACGGCCATCCCCAGCATGCGCATCCGTTTTTCGGCCGACCGGCATTCCGCGCACGTCCCGAGATGCTCCTCCACCTGCCGGGCCTCGTCCGGCAGGGCCTCCCCGTCCACGTACGCGCTGATCATCTCCCGGATCTCTTTGCATTCCATCGAAATCCCCCCGTTCCCCCGGTTAAACCCGTCGCCGCGGAAATCGTTTCACTTGATAAGCCCGGAGAGCTCCTCGAGAAGCGTCTCCCGCGCCCGGAAAATCCTGCTTTTTACCGCCTGGACCGTAATGCCAAGAACGGTTGCCACTTCTTCATACGAAAGCCCCTCCCCCCGGTTCAGGACGAAGGCGGCCCGGTTCACCTCCGGAAGCCTTTGCAGCGCCTCGGCGAATCTCGCCTGAAGCTCTCCCTCCCAGGCGACCTGTTCGGGACCCCAATCCGCCGGGCCGGGAAGCGGAAACCCCTCCGCAGGATCCCCCTCCTCGCCCGTGGCGTGGATCGGCACTTTCTCTCCCTCCTCCTTTTCGTCCCGAAGGAAATTGAGGGTCGTCCGCCGGGCGATGGTGTACATCCAGGTGGTGAACCTCGCCGTCGGCTGGTAGGTCGAGGCCGCCCGGGCGATCCGCAGGAAAACCTCCTGCGCCGCCTCCTCCGCCCGCGCATGGTCCCCGGTCATCCGGTAGCAGAAATGGATCACCTTCCGGTGGTGCCGGGCGAACAGCTCCTCGAAGGCATTCCGGCTCCCCTTCCGGTAGAGCGCCATCAGTTCGGCGTCGCTTTTCATTCCCGCTGCGCTTCCTCCGTTGCCCCGATCCCCGCCCTCTCCCCGCTAGAACGGCCAGAACCGGGCCTCCTCCCAGTACATCTCCCGGAGCTGTTCGTACTGCCGGGAGAGGATCTCCAGGTGCTCCCTTTCCCACGCGATCAGGGAGTCGAAGATTTTTTCCGCGGCCTCGTCCCCCTCCACCTTCTTCCGCAGCGCGGAGAACTGCTCGATGGCGCGTCTTTCGAGCGTCATCCCGATCGAGAGCGCGGCGGCCTCCCCTTCCACCTTCTTCCCCTGGGCCACGAATTCCGGGGGGAAGAGGGGGCTTCGAAATTTCCGGATCTCCCTTTTCCCGGACGCTTTCCGAACGAGCCGGGGGGGCCTCCCCCGCTCCATCCTCCCGATCTGCTCGAGGATCGCGTCGCGGTGTCGCTCCTCCTCTTCCATCAGGAAGGTGAACATCTGGCGCACGCCGTCGAGGCTTGCGTTCGCGGCCGCCATCCGGTAGAACTCCCGTCCCTCGATCTCGTTCCTCAGCGCCTTCTTCCACCCTTCCGCGATCGATCCGGACGTGGGCTTCGCCGGTCCCTTTTTCATCTTCGGCCGCACCTCCTCATGCGATATGATGTCTCCATTATGCAGGAACTCACCCGCGACTTGCTCGTCAAGATTGGGGAGGATCCCGAACGCGAGGGGCTGAAAAAAACTCCCGAGCGGTTCGAAAAGGCGATGCGCTTTTTCACCTCCGGGTATCGCCAGGATCCCCGGGAAGTGCTCCAGCGCGCCATTTTCCAGGAGAACTACGACGAGATGGTGACCCTCAAGGACCTCGACATCTTTTCCCTTTGCGAGCACCACATCCTCCCCTTTTTCGGAAAGTGCCACGTGGCGTACATCCCCCGGAAAAACATCGTCGGTCTGTCGAAGATCGCACGGGTGGTCGAGCTGTATTCCCGCCGCCTCCAGGTGCAGGAGCGCCTGACCCAGGAGATCGCCACGGCGATCATGGACACGCTTTCGCCCCACGGGGTGGGGGTCGTCATCGAGGCGTTCCACCTCTGCATGATCATGCGGGGGGTGGAGAAGCAGAACTCCAAGGCGGTCACCTCCGCCATGCTCGGCGTCTTCCGCACGCGCCAGTCCACCCGGATGGAGTTCATGGAGCTCATCAAGCCGACCCTGAACATCCTGCGGTAAGGCGACGACCTCCGTTCACAAGCTCTGTTGGGAGAGCGCCCGGATGACGGCTCCGCAGCCTCGGAGGGATATTCCGCTCGTGGCCCGCCGTACCGTGCACCCGCACGGCTTCGCTTAACCTCGCTGCGCCCACCCGGGATCGCGAGCCGGCCGAGGAGGAGTGGACGCAGGGAAAGGGTCGGCTGCTACCGCCCTATTTCAGCTTCCCCGTGAAGAGGTAATCGTTGTCCTTCTGCTGCCCGTGGCAGCCGATGCATCCCGCCACCTTCCCCTCGGCCTGGATGGCGCCGTCCGGGGCGTATTTCGCCCAGAACCAGTCGTTCGCATCGGGGTTGTACTTGTCCACCTTGTACATGACGGTGATGGCGGCGAGCTTCTTGTCCGGCGTGTAGTTTTCCTTCACGACGATCGAGCCGGGGGGCATGACACCCTTCTTGCCTTCGATGGCCTCGAGCGCCTTTTTGCTCACGTAGGTAGTGAGCAGCGCGCCGTGGGGCTCGGCCCCCTTGTACAGCTTCCCCTTGCCCGGCCAGAGGGAGTACTTCTCTGTATACCCCTTCTTTTGGAGGTATCCCCAGAGTTCCTTCCCGCTGGGTCCGGGCTTCTCCATCTTCTTCGTCTCCCCCGGGGGCTTCCCCTCGTGATGGGCGGCCATGGTGAAAAGCGGGCTCGCGGCGAACGCGGCGATCGCCAGAGACAGGAACATCATCGTGGTCCTTTTCATCCGGTACCTCCTTCTTTTCTGGGGGTTGCGGACGGGGATGCCGGAAACGGCAAACTTTCCTGAGATCCTATCCCACCTCCCCCCCTTCCCCGGATAAAAACGCCCCCGGGGGGGGGCCCGGGGGCGCTTCGTGCAGCCGACTTCTTTTTACGGAGAGGGGAATACGGCTGCGCCTTTCTACTTCGCCGCCTCCCGCATGATCTCCGTGACCGCCGCCTCCACCTCTTTCGCCGTCCCCTCGAGGGTGGGCTCGTTGAACATCGGGAGCAGCACCGTCGGCTTGAGCGTCTCGAGCACGACGTCGTCGCCCTCCACGTAAATGGAGACCCGGCAGGGAAGCGCCGTGGAGATCTTGATGTTGGTGTCCAGGGTCTTCTTGGCGTATCCGGGGTTGCAGATCTCGTAGATGTAGAGCTTGCGGTCGAATACGAGCCCCTTCCCCTGCAGCGTCGCCGTCACGTTGTGGATCCCCTGCACGCCGAACTTCCTGGCGGCCGAGGCGTCCTCGAACCGCTGCCTCACCTCGCCGATCGGTTGCTTGCTCCGGACCGTGATGAACATGTTCCGCTCCCTCCTCCCTCGGCGCCCCGCCGGGGCGCAGCTTCTAGCAGGAGCTTCAGCCGCCCCCGCCGCCGGCGAAGAGGATGACCAGGATTACCAGTGCGATCAGAGCCACCGTTCCCCATTCACCCGGCATGACGGCCTCCTCCTCCCCTACATTCCCATCCTTCTTTGCAAGCTCTTGCCCGGCGACCGCCGGGGGCATTCCTTACCCTCACCGGAACGGCGAGCGGCGCGAACCGCCTCCGCAGGATGTCCTGCCGGAGGCCGAGCCGCTCCCCCGGGGACGGAACAGGGAGATGCTCACCCGGGAGGACCTGCCGCCGCACGCGGGACACGCCTCCTCCCGGTCATCGGTGAGGCGCCTGTACGCCTCGAACTCCTTCTGGCACGATTCGCAGCGGTACTCGTAAAGCGGCATCGACCGATCCCCCCTTTACCGTTCGGGAACCCCGACCTTTTTCAGGATTTTTTCCATCAGACACCAGTTCGAGAAGCCGGACTGGAACAGGTTTAGCCCCACGAACGCGGTGAACAGAAACCAGTAGGAATTGACGTACAACCCGAGGAGCAGGCTTCCCAGCACGAAGGTTCCTGCGATCACCCGGATCCATCGCTCCACGTTCATCGTTTCCTCCTTCCTCGGTCCCTGCGGCGTTTCCCCGGGAGTCGAAGGTGGGAAAACCGTGCGGGAACCGATTCCAACGGAAGACAGAAGCATAAAGGATGCCACCAGGAATCCATCGCCCGGGCTCGTGGCAACTTCTCGTTTTCATTCAGAATTCAATTATCGGACCGAGCCGTTTCCCTTCTTGCCGCTCCGCGGAGCGCGGGTAGAACACCGCCTTATGCAACAAAACATTTCAATCGTTGCGTTTTCTGTCGATCCCCAGACGCTTCATCTTTCTCCAGAGGGTGGAACGATCGATGCCGAGAGCGGCGGCGGCTTCCCCCCGATGCCACCGGTTCGCCTCGAGCGCCCGAAGGATCCACTCCCCCTCCCCGGTCCCCTTCCCCGGCGGATCGGTCTCCGCCGCGACGGAGGCGGCGGGTCTCTCCCCGTCCCGGGAGGGTGCGGGCTCCCCCTTCCGCGGGCGGCAAGACTCCAGCACCTCTTCGGGGAGGTCCTCTGCGGAGAGGACCGCTCCCCGGGAGCAGACCGCACCCCGCTCGAGGACATTCTCGAGCTCCCTTACGTTGCCCGGCCACGGGTAGCCGATCAGGCATCGCATCGCCTCCGGGGAGACGGCGCGCACCCGGTCGAGCCCCCTCCTTCTCAGGCGTTTGAGGATGTGATCCACGAGAAGGGGGAGGTCGTCCCTGCGCTCGCGAAGCGGCGGGACGACGATGGGAATGACGTGGAGCCGATAGAAGAGATCTTCCCGGAACTGCCCCGCCTTCATCGCGGCCTTGAGATCCCGGTTCGTCGCCGCGATCACCCGGACCTCGACGGTCTGGGTCCTGCTGCTGCCGACCCGCTCGAACTCGCGCTCCTGGATCACGCGCAGAAGCTTCACCTGCAGTGGGGGAGAGAGATCCCCGATCTCGTCCAGGAAGATCGTCCCCCCGTCGGCCGCCTCGAACCGGCCCACCTTGTCGGCGACCGCCCCGGTGAAGGCCCCCTTCACGTGACCGAACAGCTCGGACTCCAGAAGCGCCTCCGAGAGGGCCGCGCAGGTGACCTTGACGAACGGCCGGTCCCTCCGCGGGGAAAGGTCGTGGATGGCCCGCGCGAAGAGCCCCTTTCCCGTCCCGCTTTCCCCCGTGATGAGCACCGTGGAGTCGGTGTCCTTGATCGTGTCGATCAGGTCGAAGATCTTCTGGATCCGGGGAGTCTTGCCGACGATGTCTCCGTAGGGAAACTTCGCCCGCCTCTCTTCGGCGATCCGCTCGATCTCCTCGAAACTCCGGAAGGAAAGGACGAAGCCGAGCCGTTCCCCGGACGGGTCTTCCAGAAAGGTCCAGCTCGCGCTGATCGGGACGATCCGCCCGTCGGCGCGAACCAGGGTTCCCTCCACGTCGCTGCGGGGCCTCCCCCCCTCGGTCAGGTCGCCCATCGGGCAGTCGTGCTGCGCCGGGCCGAAACCGGCCTTGAGGACCTCGCGGCAGTCCTTCCCCGTAACCTCGGAGGCGGAAATGCCCACCAGCTGCTCGGCGGCGCGGTTGAACGAGGAGATGCGATGATCCCGATCCACCGTGATCACCGCTTCCCAGAGGCTGTTCAGAATGGCGGCGAGCTTCTTTTCCCCGGTCAGGGGAGCCGGGGAAGCGCCTTCATGCAACAGTTCGTCGCGGGCCATGCATCAAGTATAGCAGATCGGCCCGGGTTCCCCGGTCAGTTCCCCCGCGACTCCCCGCCGGGCGGTCCCATCTCCAGAGGCCCTTCCACCACCCTCTCGAGCACGGCCCGTGCCAGGCTCAGGTTATAGATCGCGTTGTGGTATTCGTTCCGCGCGCGGGAGAGGAATACCCGGGCGTCGAGCAGGTCGGTGGATGTGGCCACGCGCTCGCGATACTGGTTTTCCGTGATGCGGTAATTCTCTTCCGCCTGTTCGACGCTCTTGCGGGCAAGATCGATCCGGCCCGCGGAAACCCGGTACTCCTCGACCGCCGTCTTCAACTGAAGGAGAAGGGCATCCCTGGTTTCCCTGTGCCTCTCCGTGATCGCCCGGACCTCGGATTCCTCGGCGAGGATCTCCTTTCTCGTCCGCCACCCTTCGAAGAGGTTCCACTTCGCCTCCACCATCGCACTCGTGTCGGAATCGAAAAGGGGATCGGGCATCCCCTCGAACGCGAACGTCTCGCCGAACCGGCTGTGCTCCACCGACAGGTCGACCGAGGGGAAATACCCGCCCCGGAGGGAATCCCTCGCGTATTCCCTGGCCGCGCGCTGCGCCTCCAGGAACTTGAGTTCGCTCCTTCGCGATAGCATCGCCCGGGAAAGCGCCTCCTCGTCGAGATCCGCCGGTTCCACGAAGTCGATGTCCTCGATCGCCGCATCCTTCCCGACCGATGCCCCGACGGCCTTGTCCAGGGCCTCCCGCGCGACCCGGACATCGGTTTCGGCCTGAAGGAGATCCTGGCGGGCGGAGGCGAGCTCCACCTCCACCTTGAGATATTCGTTCTTCGCCGTGAGGCCCGCGCGCCAGAATCTCTCCGCGTCGTGACTCTGACGTTCGAGAAGCATCACGGATTCGCGGCTTACCTCGAGCGTCTTTCCCGCCCGCAACAAGCGGATCCAGGCCCTTTTCACGTCCAGGACGACATCGGCTTCCGTCGTCCTCTGCTCGTAGAGGAAGGCGTCAAGCGTCGACCGGGCGGATTGGAGCGCATTGAGGTCCGAGAATCCCCGGAAGAGGTTGTAGCTGATCTCCCCCGTGAAGGTGGAGGCGTCCCGGGTCTGGAAGAAGCTGAAGACATTTTCTCGCCTCTCGTAGTTGTACGACACGTCGATTTCCGGCCAGAAAGGGGCCTTCCTGGAATCCACGCGCCATTTCTGGGCTTCCGTTCGGTTCCGGAAATCCCGAAGGCGCGGGTTGTTCCCACGGGCCAGACCGACGGCCTCCTCCATCGTCAGGGCGCTCCCCGCCGCCGGAAGGAGGGAAAGCGCGAGGAGCGCCCAGGCGAGACCGATCCGCTTCATCCCCGACCTCCCGAGGTCCCCGCCCCGCCGATCCCCTCCGTGCCGGGAGCCGTTTTCTCCATGCCCACGAAGAACAGGAGGAGGGACGGAATGACGTACAGGGTGAAAACGGTCGAGAGCGCGAGGCCCCCGAGCACCACGCTCCCCAACCCCCGGTAAAGCTCGGACCCCGGCCCCGGCGCCAC
>DASUAN010000174.1:0-5509 GCA_035763765.1 Candidatus Deferrimicrobiaceae bacterium | reverse complement strand
CGAGGAAGATGGAGGAGGTGATCCGGAAGATCCACGTGGTCGCCCAGACCCGGATGAACGTTCTCATCCAGGGGGAAAGCGGTACGGGGAAGGAACTGGTGGCCCGGGCGATCCACGACGAGAGCCCGAGATGGGACATGCCGTTCCTGCCGGTCAACTGCGCGGCGATCGCCGAGAGCCTCCTGGAATCGGAGCTCTTCGGGCATGAGAAGGGCGCGTTCACAGGCGCCATCGCCACCCGGCAGGGGATGATGGAGATCGCGGGGGGGGGCACCCTGTTTCTCGACGAGATCGGCGAAATGTCCCTGGGGCTCCAGGTCAAGCTGCTGCGTGCGATCGAACAGAAGGAGGTCATCCGGGTCGGGGGGTCGGAGGTGATCCGCGTCGACGTCCGGATCATCGCGGCGACCAACCAGGATCTCCGGGCGAAGGTCGCGAAGAAGACCTTCCGGGAGGACCTGTTCTATCGGCTGAACGTTTTCAACATCACGGTACCCCCTCTTCGGGAACGCCGGGAGGACATCCCGAAACTTGCCGCACACTTCCTTTCCGAGATCGCGGCCGAGCACCGCGTCGACCCCAAGAGGCTGTCGGATGGCGCCCGCGTCGCTCTTCTCGCGTATCGGTGGCCCGGGAATGTGAGGGAGTTGCGAAACGCCATGGAAACCGCCTCGCTCGTCGCCAAGGGGGATATGATCGAATGGGGGGATCTGACCCCGGAGATCCTTGGCAACATCCTCCCTCCCTCTCCCTCCGGACCGATTCCGCTTCCCTCGGCCCGAACGCTCGACGAGATCGAGCGGGAGGCCATCGTGGCCGCCCTGCTGAAGACGGACGGAAACAAAACGCAGGCGGCGAGGATGCTCGGGATCGGGCTGAGAACCCTCCAGAGGAAAGTCCGGGAGTACGGGATCTCCTGAAACACATCGCGCCAAATTGGCGCACCGCGGAACTTCCAAACCGAGCCATTTTGACGCGGTCTTTCCCCGCCCTTCCCGCATTCCCGGCATCGAAAACGAAATACAAAAATAAAATCAATAGGTTGTGATAAGGGAGCGAAGGCGTTCCCTTTGGCACGAATGTTGGTACGGGTATGGGTGGAGGTTACAAGGTGGGGACGCGAAGGGTTGTGCTCATCACCGATGCGAAAGCGGACGACTGGGAGCCGATGGGCCCCCTTCTCGGCGCGCTTTCGGAGGCCGGGGCGTTGACGGAACTTTTCACGGATTGCGCGGCGGGACTGGTCAGCGCGGTCCGGGGGGGAACCGATCTTCTGGTCATCGACATGGATGCCCCGTCGCTCGGGGGCCTGGACACGATGGTCAAGATCGGGCGAATCGCGTCGCGGGTTCCGACCCTGCTTTTGTCCGCCGAAGACAGCAAGGCGCGGAGGATGTGGGCGGTCGAGGTAGGGGTGATGGGATACGTCACCAAGCCCGTGGACGGCAAGACGCTCGCACGGTTCATCGCGAAGGTGTTGCAGGGCTAGAAACCGGAAAACGAGATTAGACAGAGAGGAGATCGGCGAAATGGCGAAGATCATCGGAATCGACCTCGGGACCACAAACTCCGTGGTGGCCGTGATGGAGGGCGGTGAGCCCAAGATCATCATCAATGAAGAGGGAAACCGGCTGACGCCGTCGGTGGTCGGCATCGGAAAGGGAGGCGAGATTCTCGTCGGGCAGGTGGCGAAGCGCCAGGCGGTGCTGAACCCCGAGAACACCGTTTTTTCGATCAAGCGGTTCATGGGGCGCCGGTTCGACGAGGTCGGCGAGGAGATGAAGCTGGTTCCCTTCCGGGTGGCGAAGGGCGCCAGCCAGAAGGCCACGGTGTTGGCCGGGGGGAAGGAATACACCCCCGAGCAGATCTCCGCCATGGTGCTCGGAAAGCTCAAGAAAGCCGCGGAGGCGTATCTGGGCGAGGAGGTGAAAAAGGCGGTCATCACGGTGCCCGCGTACTTCAACGACTCCCAGCGCCAGGCGACCAAGGACGCGGGGGCGATCGCAGGGCTGGAGGTCATGCGGATCATCAACGAGCCGACGGCCGCGGCGCTCGCGTACGGGCTCGACAAGAAGAAGAACGAGCTGATCGCGGTCTTCGACTTCGGGGGGGGAACGTTCGACATCTCGATCCTCGAGGTGGGCGACAACGTCGTCGAGGTGAAGTCGACTAACGGGGACACGCACCTGGGCGGAGACAACATCGACCAGCGGATCATCGAGTGGATCGTGACCGAGTTCAAGAAGGACCAGGGGATCGACCTGTCGAAGGACCGGACCGCGCTCCAGCGGCTCAAGGAGGCCGCCGAGAAGGCGAAAATCGAGCTTTCCTCCACGATGGAGACCGAGATCAGCCTCCCCTTCATCACCGCGGACGCCACGGGGCCCAAGCACCTCCAGCTGAAGCTCACCCGCAGCAGGATGGAGCAGATGATCCAGGACATTCTCGATCGGACGCTCAAGCCGTGCGAGCTGGCCATTCGGGACGCCGAGATCTCCGTGGACAAGATCGACGAGGTCGTGCTCGTCGGGGGGTCGACCCGGATTCCGAAGGTCATCCGGATGGTGAAGGACTTCTTCCGCAAGGATCCGCACCAGGGCGTGAATCCCGACGAGGTGGTGGCGGCGGGCGCCGCCGTCCAGGCGGGCGTGCTCGGGGGCGAGGTGAAGGACCTGCTGCTCCTGGACGTCACCCCGCTTTCGCTCGGGATCGAGACGCTGGGGGGAGTGATGACGCGGCTCATCGACCGGAACACGACGATTCCCGTGCGCAAAAGCGAGATCTTCACGACGGCGGCCGACGGGCAGACGAGCGTGGAGGTCCACGTCCTGCAGGGGGAGCGGGAGATGGCGGCGGCCAACCGGACCCTGGGAAGGTTCCACCTCGAGGGGATTCCCGCCGCGCCCCGCGGCGTCCCCAAGATCGAGGTGACCTTCGATATCGACGCGAACGGCATCCTGCACGTCAACGCGCAGGACAAGGCGACCGGGAAGGAGCAGAAGATCACGATCACGGCGTCGACCGGTCTCTCGAAGGACGAGATCGACAAGATGGTCAAGGAGGCCGAGGCGCACGTCACCGAGGACCGGAAGCGCAAGTCGGTCATCGAGGCCCGAAACCAGCTCGACTCGCTGATCTACAACACGGAGAAGACGCTTCGGGAGAACCGGGAGAAGGTGCCCCAGGATCTTGCGGCCGAGGTGGAAGCCGCCGTCGCCGAGGCGAAGGAATCGATGAAATCCGAGGACGAGGCGGTCCTGAAACAGGCCGCGGAGAAGCTCATGCAGCGCTCGCACCGCCTCGCCGAGCAGATGTACAAGGAGGCGGCGTCGTCCGCCCCCCCCCCTCCTCCTTCGGAAGGCGCCCCGGGGGAGAAGGGAACGGAAGGGGAGGTGGTCGACGCGGAGTACGAGGACCCCGCTGCGAAGCAGTAGGAGCGGGAGGGACGGGATGGAAGCAGGAAACGGCGGCAGTCAACCAACCGGACGATGGGCTCGACCCGAAAACCGGCCGGGGAACCGGACCGGGGAAAGGAGGACGCATCATGGCACTGATTCGTTGGGCGGATCCCTTTCGGGAAATTGCGGTTCTGCAGGATCGGATGAACCGGTTGTTCGGAGACTTCCTCGAACGCGGTGATCCGCACGAGGAAGGGTTGGAAACGGGCGTCTGGATGCCCACGATGGACATCCACGAGACGAAGGACGCCATCTGCGTCCGGGCGGATCTTCCCGGCGTGGACAAGGACGCCGTCTCCGTCGAGGTCAAGGAAGGCGTGCTCACCCTGCGCGGAGAGCGCAAGCTCGATAAGGATGTCAAGGAGGAGAACTACCACAGGATCGAGAGGTCCTACGGGACGTTCCACCGCTCGTTCACGCTGCCTTCCTCGGTCGATGCGGAGAAGGTGACCGCCAGGATGAAGGATGGTGTGCTCGAGGTGGACCTTCCCAAGAAGGAGCAGGCCCGGCCCAAGAAGATCGAGGTTGCGGCGTAGTTCGAAAATCCATCACCATGGCCCCCGGCCCCCGCGTTCGGGGCCGGGGGGACATAAGAAGGAGGCAAACGATGGCGATTGTACGATGGTTGGACCCGTTCCGAGATCTGTCGTCCATTCAGGAGAGGATGAATCAGATCTTCGAGGATGCCCTTTCCCGCTCCCGGGGACGCGAAGAGGGGCTCCGGTCCGGGATGTGGACCCCGGCCGTGGACATCTACGAAACGAACGATTCCGTCGTGGTCAAGGCGGAACTTCCCGGGGTGGAGAAGGACCAGATCTCCGTGGAGGTGAAGGACGGGATCCTTTCCCTCCGGGGGGAGCGGAAATTCGAAAAGGAAGTCAAGGAGGAGAGTTATCACCGGATCGAACGGTCCTACGGGAATTTCCAGCGATCCTTTTCGCTGCCGGTTTCCGTCGATCAGGACAAGGTGACCGCCCGGTTCAAGGACGGGGTTCTCGAAGTGAAGCTTCCGAAGAAGGAACAGGCGAAGCCGAAGCAGATCCATGTCGATGTAAAGTAGATCCGATGGCAGGGCGCCGGCGAGTCTCGCCGCCCGTCGGCGCCCCCTTGCGGGGAGATTGACCGGATCGGGAATGGACCCGAAGAAGAACTACTACGAGGTGTTGGGCGTGTCGGAAAGCGCCACCTCCGACGAAATTCGGAAGGCGTTCCGGCGGTTGGCGAAAAAGTACCATCCCGACGTGAACCCCGGGGACAAGGCGGCGGAGACGCGGTTCAAGGAGATCAACGAAGCCCACGAGGTCCTGGGGGACGAAAAGAAGCGTGCCGAATACGACGCGTTCCGGAAAGGGGTCTTTGCCGGGGGGTATGGAGCCGAAGGACCGTTCCGGTGGCCGGGAGGCATCGATTTCGATCTCGGCGGAGGTCCCCGGGGGGAAGCCTTCGATCTCGGGGACCTTTTCGGGGACCTGCTCCGGGGAGGCGGCTTCGCGCAGGCTGGCGTTCGGGGTGGCGACGTTGCATTGGACCTCCAGGTCGATTTTCTCGACATGGCGAAGGGAACCGTCCGCGATCTCCAATACTTGAGGCCCAAGACGTGCGCGACGTGCCGGGGATCCGGCCGTGTGGGCCGCCGCGGATGCCAGCCGTGCGGCGGAAGGGGGCTGACGGAGGGGCTCGAACGGATCAAGGTGAGGATTCCCGCGGGGGCCAAGGACGGCTCGACGATCCGCGTCGCCGGCAAGGGAACGGAGGGGGTGGGAAAGGGAAAAAGCGGAGACCTGTTGATCCGGCTTCGCATGATCCCCCATCCGTACTTCCGCCGGGAGGGAAGCGATATCTTCCTCGACGTCCCGGTCACCTATTCCGAGGCGGTGAAGGGCGCGAAGATTTCCGTGCCCACGATCGACGGGCCGGTGACGGTTTCGGTTCCGGCGGGGTCGTCGAGCGGCAGGAAGCTTAGGCTTCGGGGGCGCGGCGTTCCGACCCCGGGAACCTCCTCCCGGGGGGACCAATACGTTGTGATCCAAGTCGCCGTTCCGCATGAGCAA
>DASUAN010000173.1:0-4827 GCA_035763765.1 Candidatus Deferrimicrobiaceae bacterium | reverse complement strand
GCATACTCCTTGTCGATATCCTCCATGCAATGGCGGGCGAGCTCCGCCGGATCGGAGGTGTTCAGATACCGGGCGGGGATGATGACGTCGGTGTCGACGTCGTCCCCGTACTTCCAGGCCTTCCCTTTCAGAATCATCGGCACTCCTCTTCTTACCGTCCCTGTCGTCGTCGGCCCGGGAACCTGGGCAACCGCGGGCCCTGGCTCGCGGAGAGGTCCCCTCGGCTTCGCCGCCGCCGGATACGTCACGGCTTATCCGGCGGTCAGCAGACCTCCTCCGGACCTCCGATCCTTCCGAGCACGGCGGAGGCGGCCGCCACCGGGGGATTGGCGAGGTAGACCTCGCTCTCCGGGTGCCCCATCCGGCCCACGAAATTCCGGTTCGTGGTCGCGACGGCCCGCTCGCCCTTGGCGAGGATCCCCATGTGCCCGCCCAGGCACGGGCCGCAGGTCGGCGTGGAGAACACCGCGCCGGCGCTCACGAAGATTTCCATCAGACCTTCCCGCATCGCCTGAAGGTAGATCTCCTGGGTGGCGGGAAAAACGAGCATCCGGACGGCGTCGTGCACCTTCCGTCCGCGCAGGACCGAGGCTGCGCTCCGCAAATCCTCGATCCTTCCGTTGGTGCACGATCCCAGCACCACCTGGTCGATCGGGACGTTCCCCACCCGGGAGAGCGGGCGGGTGTTCGACGGCAGGTGCGGAAACGCCACCTGGGGTTCGAGGATTCCCAGATCGATCCCGATCTCCGATGCGTACCGTGCGTCGCCGTCGGCCTCGGCCACGGCGTATTTCCGGGCGGCCCGCTCGTCCGCGTAGGCCCTCGTGGCGCCGTCGAAGGGAAAGATGCCGTTTTTCGCCCCCGCTTCGATCGCCATGTTGGCGATCGTGAACCGCCAGGCCATGGGGAGAGCCGCGAGCCCGTCCCCGGCATATTCCATCGACTGGTAGAGGGCGCCGTCCACCCCGATCTCCCCGATGAGGTGGAGGATGACGTCCTTCCCCTCGACCCACTTTCCCGGCTTGCCGGAGAGCACGATCCGGATCGACTCGGGGACCTTGAGCCACACCTCCCCGGAGATCATCGCCGCAGCCAGGTCGGTGCTGCCGACGCCGGTCGAGAAGGCGCACAACGCCCCGTAGGTGCAGGTGTGGCTGTCCGCCCCGATCACGAGGTCGCCGGGAACGACGAGCCCTTGATCGGGCAGGAGCACATGCTCGATCCCCATCCGCCCGACCTCGAAATAGTTCACGATCCCGTATTCGCGGGCGAAATCCCGCATCATTTTGATCTGCTCGGCGGACCGGATGTCCTTGTTCGGCGCGAAATGGTCCGGGACGAGCGCGATTCGCTCCCGGTCGAAGACCTCCCGGATCCCGAGATTCCGGACCGCCTGGATGGCGATCGGGCTGGTCACGTCGTTGCCGAGCGCGAGGTCGACCTTCGCGAGGATCAGCTCCCCCGGTTCAACCTTTTCCTTCCCCGCGTGCTTCGCGAGGATCTTCTCCGTGAGCGTCATGCCCATGGATGGTTTTCTCCCGTTCCAACGGTTTCCCGCGCCGTCCGCGCAGCGCGCGCACCAGCTCCCCCACGGGCCCGGAAAGGATATACGACGAGACGCACAGGAAGATCATCACCTGGGGCTCCGCGGCCATCAGGAGAGCAAGGAAGATGAACACCACCAGCGTGTTGAACGGCCGGCGGCGGAAAGGCTCCAGATCCTTGAAATTGCTGAACTTGATGGTGCTGATCATGAGGAACGCCAGCACATAGATGGTGAGGAGCACCGCGATGTGCTTGAAGTTGCCGTACCCGCCCAGATAGTAGAAGAGCAGGATCATGGAGGCGACGAACGTCGCCGCGGCGGGACTCGGCAGCCCGTTGAACTTCCCCTTCTCGACCGTGTGGATCTGGACGTTGAACCGGGCGAGCCGCAGCGCTCCGCAGATCAGGTAGAGGAACGCGGCCAGCCATCCCCACCTTCCGAAACGCGAGAGCGCCCATCCGTAGACGAGGAAAGCCGGCGCCACCCCGAAGGAGACGAGGTCGGCCAGGGAGTCGTACTCTACCCCGAACTTCGTGGTCGTCTTCGTCATCCGGGCGACCCGGCCGTCGAGGCCGTCGAGCACCACTCCCACGAGGATGGCCGTCGCCGCCTTCTCGAACTGGCCGGTGTACGTCGCGGCGATCGAGTAGAACCCGGCGAACAGCGAGCCCGACGTGATCAGGTTCGGCAATACGTAGATCCCGCGGGAGATCCCGTCCTCCCGCCGGATTCGCTTTCTCATGGCAGCACCCCCAGGATGCTCTCCCCCGCGCGAACCCGGTCTCCCACCCGAACGCGGAGAGAGGCGGAGGCGGGGAGCAAGATGTCCACCCGCGAACCGAACCGGATGAGTCCCACCCTCTGGCCCACCCGGACGGCGTCCCCCGGATCGAGATCGCACACGATCCGGCGGGCAATGAGCCCTGCGATCTGCACGTAGGCGACCCGGTGGCCTTCCGGCGTTTCGAGGAGCACCCCGTTCTGCTCGTTCGCGAGCGACGCCTTCTCGACATTCGCCGCCAGGAACCTTCCGGGGTGGTACCGGACGTCCACCACCCGCCCGGAAACGGGCGCCCGATTGACGTGCACGTCGAACACGGACATGAAGACGCTCACCCGCTTCCCCGGTTCGCCGAAGTATCGTCCCGGCGGGTTGTCGCCGGCATAGACTATCTTACCATCCGCAGGGGAGATCACCGCCCCGGGATGAACGGGCGGGATCCGGTCCGGATTCCGGAAGAACCAGCCCACGAAAACGGTCAGAAAGGCCCCGAAGAGCGCGGCGGGAAGGGTCTTTGGCCACACGAAGGAAAGCACGGCGGCAAGCGCTGCCGTGCCCAGAAGAAACGGAATTCCTTCCGGGGCGATCACCCTGCTCCCTCCCCCCTGCCTTCCCGGATCCATCGCAGCGAACCGAAACCCCCGTTCAGTTCTTCGTCCGGTCGACCAACCGCCCCTTTGCGATCCACGGCATCATCGCCCGGAGACGGCGGCCCACTTCTTCGATCGGGTGCTCCTCGCCGCGCCGGGTGAGGGCGTTGAAGACGGGGCGGTTGGCCCGATTTTCCAGGATCCACTCCCGGGCGAACGAGCCGTTCTGGACCTCCTCGAGCATCCGCTTCATCTCGGCCTTCGTCTCCGCGTTGATGACGCGCGGTCCCCGCGTCAGGTCGCCGAACTGCGCGGTGTTGCTTACGGAGTACCGCATCGTGGAGATCCCCCCCTCGTAGATGAGATCCACGATGAGCTTGAGCTCGTGGAGGCACTCGAAGTACGCCATCTCGGGAGCGTAGCCCGCCTCGACCAGCGTCTCGTATCCCGCCAGGATCAGTGCGGTGACCCCCCCGCACAGGACCGCCTGCTCCCCGAAGAGGTCCGTCTCCGTCTCTTCGCGGAAGGAGGTCTCGATCACTCCCGCGCGGGCCGATCCGATGGCGCCGGCATACGCAAGCGCGAGGTTGCGGCTGTCCCCCGAGGGGTCCTGGTGGACGGCGATAAGGGCGGGAACGCCCTCCCCCTTTTCGTACTGCGCCCTTACCAGGTGACCGGGCCCTTTCGGAGCGACCATGAACACGTTGACGTCGGCCCGGGGGACGATCTGGCCGTAGTGGATGTTGAACCCGTGGGCGAACATGAGGTACGCACCCTTCTTGAGGTTCGGCCCGACGGAGATCCGATAGATGTCCCCCTGCAGCTCGTCGGGCAATAGCATGGCGACGACGTCGGCCTTGCCCGTCGCGGTGGCGGCGTCTACGACCTCGAACCCCGCCTTCTTCGCCTTCCCCGCGTTTTCCGACCCGAGGAGCTCGCCGACGATGACCTCGACCCCGCTTTCCCTCAGATTGTTCGCGTGCGCGTGCCCCTGGCTTCCGTATCCCAGGATCGCGACCCTCTTCTTTTTCAGCACGGACGGCTTGGCATCCTTCTCGTGGTAGATCCGGACCATCGTCATCCCCTCCCCGGGTTCTTATGGGAAAAACCGCTTCTTCGCCGATCCCGCTACATCCCTCGTGCAATGGCCACGCGGCCCGTCCGGACGATCTCGCGGATGCCGATCGGCTTCAGCAGCTGGAGCAGCGCGTTGATCTTCTCCTCGTCGCCCGTCATCTCGATCGTGTAGCATCGGGGCGCGACGTCGACGATCTTCGCGCGGAAGATGTCCACCAGGCGAAGCACCTCGGGCTTCGTCTCGGCCTCCGCGTTCACCTTGATGAGCACGAGCTCCCGGTCGACGGTGTCCGTCCCCGTCAGGTTGACCACCTTGATGACCGAGATGAGCTTGTTGAGCTGCTTCAGGATCTGCTCGACGATCTGGTCGTTGCCGCTGGTCACGATCGTCATCCGGGAGACCGTCGGGTCGAGCGTCTCGGCCACGGTGAGCGACTCGATGTTGAACCCCCTCCCGGAAAACAGCCCCGCCACGCGGCTTAGGACCCCGAACTCGTTCTCCACCAGGACGGAAATGGTATGGCGCATCGATTCCCCCTTGCCGCGTCACACGAGCAGCATCTTCGTGAGAGGCGCCCCCGCGGGCACCATCGGATAGACCATCTCGTCGGGGTCCGTCACGATGTCGATGAGGGCGGGGCCCTTCGCGTCGAACCCCTTCCGGAGAACCTCCGGGACCTCCCCGGGCTTTCTCGCCCGGAACCCCGCCGCCCCGTAGGCCTCCGCGAGGCGCACGAAATCGGGAAGCTGGGGGAGGCACGTCTGGGAATACTTCCCCTGGAAGAAAAGCTCCTGCCACTGCCGTACCATCCCGAGCGACCCGTTGTTCAGAA